>CAYOVI010000033.1:0-12113 GCA_964407365.1 uncultured Ferrithrix sp. | reverse complement strand
GTTGCCACCAACTGCGATGGCAGGTTTGAAAGCCGACCAGGTCGAAGCCTTGCCACCGGCGGCTTTCGCAGCAATGAAACCGGCTGCAGTTGCTGCTCTTTCACCAACTGCAGTTAGTTCGCTGAGCGGCGAGCAAGTCGGTGCGTTGCCGGCTGCCGCATTTGGGGCGATGAAGCCAACTCAGGTTGGTGCGTTGCCACCCACTGCAATGGCTTCGATGACACCGCAGCAGGTTGGTGCGTTGCCACCAACTGCGATGGCAGGTTTGAAAGCCGACCAGGTCGAAGCCTTGCCAGATGAGGCCATTGCGGCAATCAAACCTGCGGCAATTGCCAAACTTTCGCCAGCATCTGCCTCTGGCTTTAGCAATGAAAAATTGGCAGCCATGACGCCAGCCCAAGAAAAAGCGTTGAAACCGGCCTTCATCAAGGCCTTAACGCCCGATCAGAAAGCGGCGCTCAACGGTTAACAGCGGTCGACTCATCGCGACTCTCGAGCACCGAGAGCGCGATGAGCGCACCGACGACAAAAATTGCGCCGATTATGCGCGCCGGAGTAACCGCTTCGTTTAGAAAGATCACGCCCATTGCGATTGCCAGAACGGGCTCGATTGTGGTTATTACCGAGAGCATGCTTGGGCCGACACGTTTAAGCCCTGCATACGAAAACATGAAAGGCGCCACTGTGCCAAATAGTGCGAACGCCGAGATGTAGAGCCAACTCGATTGATTCGTCGGAAATTCGACCGTCAAACCAAATGGCAGAGTTGCACAAATCAACCAATAGCCAATCGCCGCACCGATATTTATGAAAGTAACACCTGTCAACAAGTTGACCTTTGCCAATGTGCGATTGACGGCAAGCAAATAAAACGCGAACAAAAACGAAGAAATCATCACCAAGGCGATTGCCGAATTCGATCCACCTTTGACCTGGCCTGTTGTGATGATTATTCCAGTCAGGCTAAAGAAAAGCGAAATGACGATATTGCGCGATGGACGCTTTTTGTAGACGATCCATGTAATCAAAACGACGATGACCGGAAAGAAATACCACATCACGATCGCCAGACCAGTGTCGATCGTCTCGATTGCCAAAAAATAAGTGAATGAAACAGTTGTGATACCCAATGTGCCAATCAAGAACATCTCGAGAATCAGCCTCAAAGAAGGAAAGGGCTCTTTGCGCATCGAAATCTGACGGGCAACGAACATGATCGCACTCGCGATCGTAAACCTGACGGTCATTACCCCCAAAGCATTGACGCCGGCATCGTAGGCATTTTTGGCAAGTGTTGGACCAATAGAAAACCCCAAACTCGACATCATCACAAAAAATGTGCCGAGGACGCGCTGGTTTTTTAACACCTCAAAAATCTAGTCGTTGAAAAGATTGCCGATCAGCGATATGTCATCGGTTGTGTTTATAAATAAAACTTTTCAGTAAAGTAACGCCACGCCAAATGCCGACAGTGTGGCAATTATCAGCCATGAGGTCAGACCCAAGACGAGTGGGCGAATGCCGATTTTGCGCAGTTTGCCGACGTCGACTCCGGCGCCGAGCCCAACGAGAGCACTCGCCAACAGAGATTTTTCTACCCATTTGAAAATACTTTGTGTCGCATCTGGAATTTCGACGACAGTGTTGAGCAAAATCGCCACCAAAAAACCAACGACGAAAATCGGAATTATCGGCGCGCGCTTTGCTCTTTGACTCTGTGGTTGTTCGATTGAGGCCTGCGAATCAGCGATTTTCCGCCGACGGGCGAGACTGACACCAGCTACCAAAGGTGCGAGCAACATAACTCTGGTCAGTTTGACGATTATTGCCGATGATTGAGCTTGCTGATCTCCCGTTGATGCTGTTGCAACGGTTTGGGCCACGTCATGCACGCTTGCGCCGACCCACGAGCCAAACTGGGCGCCTTCGAAATCAACGATTTGTGCGATAAGGGGCAACGAAAAAATCGCAAGTGTTCCACATATCGTGACGAGCCCTATCGCATAAGCCACTTCGTCGTCATCGGCGTCGCTCACTGGGCGCATCGCCACAATTGCCGACGCCCCGCAGATCGAGAACCCAGTGGCAACAAGCAGACTCAGACCAGTTGATAGACCAAGTCGCTTGCCCAGCATTTGGGTGCCAAAAAAAGTAATTGCAACAACAGTTACGACCAGAACCAAACCAGGTGCGCCGACCTCTCGAACCTGATCTAGCGAGAGTTGAAGCCCGAGCAAAACGATGCCAATACGCAACAGGTTTCGTGCAGCAAAGCGCAGACCATGATCACACGAATTAGGAATTGCCCCGAAGTTCTGCAGCACCGCGCCGATAACGACGGCCACAACTAGGGGTGAAACCACAATCGGAGTCAGATTTTTGATCAGCGTCTCGGTCGTAAAGGCCACGATCGTCACGAGACCGGCCAAGACCAAACCTGGCAAATGCTGCTTTTGAATCATGGCTTATTGACAATAGTTGCAAAAACAAAAGAGCCCTGGCCGAAGCCAGGGCTCTTTCAATTCAAATGATGCGATTTATGCTTCGCGGTAGCCCTCAGCTTTTGATCGAGCAATTGCGATGCCCAAGATCAAAAGACCATAGCCCGGCTTGGCAAGCACGTCGGCCACTGTGTAGCCAACTTGAATGAGCGTCGACGAGTCTGCTGGCTCGAGACCAATTGCCTTGGCCAAGAAACTCTCGCTGTCGCCCAAGAGGTAAGCAATTGGGTAGACCGACCAGGTGATCAACAAAACATATCTAAGGTTGTTGAGTTTCTTGCCGATCTCGCCGCTTTGACCCTTGAGGGCCTTGCCCACATCGCCTGCGAACAAATTCCAGAGAATGTAGACAAAGAAAACCATCGAAACGACAAACCAGATCATGCTGGCGTCGCTGCCTGCTGCTGCAGTTTCACCCGGATATCCGGTGGCGATCATCAAGATCGCGGCAACAGCAAGTTTGGTCGTGAGACCGCTTGCTTTTTCTTTGGCCACACCTGAGACGACCACAAGCTCTGCGACAAGTAGTGGCACGGTGAGCAACCAGTCTGCGTATCGGTAACCCTCATTCCACGGAGCACCGTCAGCAAAATTGCTGAACATTCTCCAATAGTGATAGGCGGCGATGCCGCAAATCATTGCCGACATCGTCACTGCACTGCGATAAGCAGGAGAAACGCGGCTTCGAGAGACCAAATAGTAGACAAACGAGATTGCCATCGCCGCTACGGCGAAGGAAAACGCGTTGTAAACCAATTGGTCATTGCCTGTAACAAGCTTTTCCATTAATGACCTCCGGTAGGTATTTCAGAAATTCTGGCCACAACTTTGTGACCTTGAAGAAGTTCCATGAGATATATAAGCACACAATTCAAGTCGGTGTTACTCATGACACGCCGTAAAACCCATATTTTTAGCCACCGCTAGCATATTTGTGTGGCAAATATCGCGGCGACGGTTCGACGCAAGCTCGCTAACTGGAGCGTCACCGTGGTGCGCAAAGACGGTTCTCATGCAAGCAAGCCCGATGTGTTGGTGACCGAAGAGCCACTCGAGATTCGCGCCGAGTCACCAACCCAACTTGCGATGCCCGTCGCAGTGACGATGCGCACCCCTGGTCACGACTTTGAACTGGCTGTCGGTTTCATGTTCACCGAGGGCATGATCAAAAACTCGAGAGATATCTCAACGGTGCGATATTGCCAACTGCCCGATTCGGCAGAACAACAATTCAACGTCGTCACAGTCGGTCTTTCGGTGTCTTTCGATGAGGCGTTGTCTCGTCGTGGCATGGTTACTTCGGCAAGTTGTGGCATTTGTGGCACAACTTCAATCGAACAACTCGCCCAAATGACGAGTCGCATCGAATTGGCTTCTGGGCCAGTATTCAATTCGTCAATGTTGACTTCGTTGCCTGACATTATTCGCAAAGCGCAACCAACATTTGATCGCACTGGGGGTTTGCACGCAGCCGGCTTGGTCGATGCGTTAGGTGGGTCATATTGTGTGCGCGAAGACATTGGTCGTCACAACGCAGTCGACAAAGTCATCGGCAAGGCCGTGCTTGACGGTAAGACGCCCATTTCAAACCACGCACTGGTTGTGAGCGGTCGCTTGTCGTTTGAAATTATTCAAAAGGCCGCCATGGCCGGCATCGCGTTTGTCGCTGCAGTCGGTGCGCCGTCAAACTTGGCGGTCGAAACCGCCGAAGACCTTGGCATCACGTTGGTTGGTTTCGTGCGAGAGGGCACGGCAAACATCTACACGCACAAACACAGAATCACAAATTAGATAGCCTGAAGTTAACTGGCCCTTGTAGCTCAGTGGACAGAGCACCGGACTTCTAATCCGTTGGTCGTAGGTTCGACTCCTACCAAGGGCGCTTTAGGCGAATCTGATCTTTTAAACTGAGGCTGTTTCGCCGCGCAGCGCTGGGTGAATCATCTTTTCGCGTGGCAGGCGAATCGGCAGATACTCGCGAATTCGCGCATCGACATCTTCTGGAATGTGGCTTGGGTAGTGGTTATCCAAAATATTTTTTACTTTGGCGATCGCCACATCGATAATTTGTGGTCGACCGACTTCGTTCCACTCTTTCGGGCTCAAACGATCACCAACGGCGGGGTAGATGTATTCGGTCTGCATGATGTCAAGGGTCTGTTTTGCGCCCAAATAATGGCCAGGACCGTCAATGACCGCAGCGCGAATTGTGTCAACCGACAACGACTCGTCTGTGACCTCGATGCCCTTAATCGTGCGTTGCACGGCGCCGACGATGTCGTTGTCGAGCACTACGCCTTCAAGTGAGAAACCAAGAAGACTGCCATGCATGCCAGCAGATTCATAAATTAGGTTCATGCCCGCATTGCCAACGAGAGCGTGGTTATATCCCTTTTCTGCACCAGCCTGCGCATCAGGAATTTTTGCGTCGCTGATGCCCGACGACGTGCCGCCTGTTAGATCATAAAAATGCGCCATTTGCGCACTCGCTGCAGACAAGATTGCTTGTTCTGGGCTGCCACCCGACATTGCACCCGAGCGCAAGTCAGAAACGAAAGACCAGGTGCCAAAAATTGCTGGGTGGCCCGGCACGAGCGCATTGACATAGGCAAGGCCCGCCAAAACCTCAGCAACTTCTTGAACTAGCGCGCCAGCTAGTGCCGCAGGTGCAGTAGCGCCTGCTTGACCTGCCGAAAGCAACAGCACCGGCATGCCACCATAGACGGCAGTTTCAAGACAGCGACATGCATCTGTTGCAAACTTAAGTGGCGGAACAACGAAACAGTTTGACTGGCTGACGAATGGACGAGCACGCCATTTGTCTTCGCCACCCGCGATGTCGTGCAACATTTTTAGCGACGCATCCAAATGATCGGGGTGCACCCACGAGGTGCCGACGTGCTTTGTGGTTCCGCTGACACTCAAATAGCAGGTGTTGATGTCCATTTCGGCCGGGTCTGGCAGGTCACGAGGCACAACTGTGCGTTGATAAAAGTGGATGTGCTCCATTTGGTCGACTAGTCGCGCGATGTCATAAGCATCTTGCGAAAGCGACTCGCGGTATTCGCCAGTTTTTGGATCAACGATGTAAACAGCCGCGCCTGCAGTGCCGAAATAAACCTTTTTACCCCAAGGCTCCATGTCGTATTTGGGGTCTTGTCCGTAAAGTGTGAACTTGCGCGCGGCGATCGAAAGAGTGTGTTCGATCAGACTGCGAGGAAACAACAAGCGACCTTCTGGCGAAAGTTTGCAGCCAAGTGGCGTGAGTGCTTCGATGCAGGTCGGAATCGCATCGGCCAGGCCGATGTTTTCGAGCACGTCGAGTGCCGCATTATGCACTTTCAAAACTTCGGCATCGGTCAGGGGCTTATAGCGACCGCTTTCCATGCCGGGATTCACCGGTCGAATATCGAGGGCAAGAGGCGCTGCGCGAAGCGCGCGTCGCGCACCTGGGCCACCACGGCGACCCTCTTTTTGCGAACTTGTCATGTCGCCATCATATTACGACTTGACGCGCAAACTCTTCGGGTCATAAAACGGATCAAGCGACGCAGTGGCACTAATTCGCTCACCTGCAACTTCGATTTCATATTTTGCGTCTGTGACAAAAGATTTGTCGGCCAGACCGTTCTTGTTCGTGACATAACCCATGCCGAGTGACGCGTTTAGTGTGTGGCCGAACATGCCAGAGGTGATGTTGCCGACAATTTCGCCGTTGCGCCAGATCGGCTCATTGTGATAGAGCAAGCGCTCTGGGTCGGCGAGCGAAAACTGCACCATGCGCTTGTTGAGGCCCCTCTCTTTTTGTTTGGCGAGTGCGTCACGACCGATGAAACCTGATTTTTTGTTCATTGCGACAACGAAACCAAGCCCTGCCTCAAGTGGTGTGTCGTCGGGCGAGACATCGTGGCCCCAGTGTCGATAGCCCTTCTCTGTGCGCAATGAATTGAGCGCGTGATAACCGGCATGTCTAAGACCAAAGTCTTTGCCGGCATCGGTGATCGCATCGAATACGCCCATTGCAAACTCTGTGGGAATGTAAAGTTCCCAACCGAGTTCGCCAACATATGTGATGCGATTTGCCCGAACCCGCGCATATGCCAGGTCGATGATCTTCGATGTGCCAAACGGAAATGCTTCGTTTGATAAGTCATCAGGTGTCAGCGTCGAAAGCAGCCCGCGCGAGTTTGGTCCCATCACGCTTAACACCGCTTGACCTGATGAAACATCGATCGCCATTGCTCGCGCCGAAGCGGGGATGTGATCTCGGAGCCAAGCAAAGTCACGCACCTGAGTCGCGGCCGCTGTCACTATCAAATATGAGTCAATTGCCTGACGAGTGACCGTCAAGTCGGCTTCAATCGTGCCGGTTTCGTTCAGCCACTGGGTATAAACGATTTTGCCCACTGGCACGTCGATTTCGTTGGCGCAAATTTGATTGAGCACCGACGTCGCATCTGGTCCTTGCAAAATAAATTTGCCGAACGAAGACTGATCAAACAGGCCAACAGCGTTGCGCACGGCATGGTGCTCTTGGGCTGAATATTTGAACCAATTCTGTTTGCCATACGTATATATGTATTCGGGTTTCACGCCAGCAGGGGCAAACCAATTGGTGCGCTCCCAGCCAGCAACTTCGCCAAAGCAAGCGCCACGCTCGGCGAGGCGATCGTGCAACACCGATTTGCGAACGCCACGAGCCGTTTCGGGTTGCCTAAACGGCCAGTGCATCGCATAGAGCAAGCCGAGAGTTTCAACTGTTCGGTCGTGAAGATATTTCTTGTTGCGTTGAAAGGGCATCGAGCGACGAACGTCGACATCCCAAAGATCCATCGGGGGTTTGCCATCGAGAATCCAGTCGGCGAGAACTTTGCCCGCTCCACCCGAGGATTGAATGCCAATCGAATTGAAACCTGCTGCGACAAAGAGATTTTCGACATCAGGTGATTCACCGAGCAGATATCGATCATCGGGGGTGAACGACTCGGGGCCGTTGAAGAACAATCTGATGCCTGTTTTGGCCAGCAACGGCATGCGGTGTGTTGCCGCGGCGACCAACGGCTCGATGTGCTCAAAGTCTTCGGGCAACGAGGTGAAAGAAAATTCTTCTGAGATGCCCTTCATGCCCCAGGGCTTTGCGACCGGTTCAAACCAGCCGACCAAAAGTTTGCCAGCATCTTCTTTGAAATAGCCGCAACCATCGGGATCGCGAAGCACTGGCATGTTTGGCGAAATTTCTGGCACTGCTTCGGTCACGATGTAAAAGTGCTCAGCGGCGTGAAGTGGAACGATCGCACCAGCAGCGTCGCCAAGCTCGCGTGCCCACATGCCCGCGCAATTGACAACGAATTCGCTTCGAATTTCAGATTTGGTGTTGCTGGCGTCGCCCGCAGTTGTTTTCACCCCGACCGCTCGGCCATCTTCGACGATTATCGAATCAACTTTGACATTCTCAAAAATTTTTACGCCGTGAGAACGCGCACCTTTGGCTAGTGCCTGTGTGGTGTCGATTGGGTTGACAACGCCGTCGTTCGGAAGATGCACACCACCAACCAAGTCGTCGACACGCGCGAGCGGCACCAGGTCTGCAATTTCTTTTGGTGAAATTATGTTGACATCCAGACCAAACACGCGGGCCATTGAAGCTCCGCGTTTGAGTTCTTCGAATCTCTCGTGATTTGGGGCAACTGCTACCGAGCCCCGCTGCTGAAAGCCGGTTGCCTGACCGGTCACATCTTCGAGTGTCTTGAACAAGTTGGTCGTATATTGCGCCAGGCGCGTCAGGTTGTGCGTCGCGCGCAATTGGCCGACAAGACCAGCTGCATGCCAGGTGGTGCCGCAAGTTAGTTGCTTGCGCTCGAGCAACACAACGTCGGTGCAACCCCGCAATGCCAAGTGGTAGGCAACACTGCACCCGACGATGCCCCCGCCAACAATTACAACGCGAGCGTTTGTCGGTAGTTCTGCCATTTGGTGCCTCTTATTTAGTTCACAATTTGTCTATGCACTTCTAAATTCTTTAGCATCGGCAACGCTACAGTTTGGCACTGGAATTTAAGAATCGCGAGCCTAAGAAAGCAGTTATTTTTCGATGAGTCAAAGAGTAAAAATTGTGATCATCGGTGGCGGCATTGCCGGCTGCAGTGCCCTTTATCACCTGGCAAAAATGGGTTGCACCGATGTGCTCTTGCTCGAGCGAGACGAGTTGACCTCGGGCTCGACTTGGCATGCAGCCGGAAACGTGCCGACCTATTCAACTAGTTACAGCATCATGCAGGTGCAGAAATATTCCGCCCAGCTTTATCGCGAACTTGCCAAAGACAAAGATTTTCCGATTAGTTATCACGTGACTGGTTCTGTTCGACTTGCTCATAGTCAAGAGCGCATGGCCGAGTTTCGCCACGTAAAGAGCATGGCGCGAGCCAACAACATGGAATACGACATGTTGACGCCAGCCGAACTCGTAGATCGCTACCCGTTGATAAAGACACATGATTTGCTCGGCGCACTTTGGGACCCTCTAGACGGCGACATCGACCCCTCGCAGGTGACACAAGCGATGGCACGTGCTGCTCGCGCACTGGGCGCAACTGTGCGTCGCAATGAGCGGGTCATCGGCTTGCGTCAACATAAAAATCACGAGTGGACAGTCACGTCAATCGCAGGCGGCGTAGAAACCGAGACTGACTGCGAGATTGTCATCAACGCCGCTGGCTATCGCGCCGGAGAAGTCATGAGCTTGATTGGTCGACATTTGCCAATCATGACGATGGCTCACCAATATTTGATAACCGAAGAAATCGACGAACTCGCAGCACGCAGTGAACCATTGCCACTTTTGCGCGACCCCGACACCTCTTATTATTTGCGCCAGGAACGCAGCGGTTTCATTCTCGGGCCATACGAGTGGCAGGCGACACCAATGTGGCTCGATGCAATACCCGATCAGTTCGCCAACATGTTGTGGCCAGAAGAACTTGATCGTTTAGAAAAACAAATTCTTGACGCTGGCGAGCGTGTGCCCGTGTTGGGCGATGCCGGCATCGCCAAAGTTGTCAACGGGCCAATTCCTTATGCACCAGACGGCAACCCATATCTCGGGCCCGAGCGCGGATTGCGAAATTTCTTTCACTGCAACACATTTAGTTTCGGCATCGCACAAGGTGGCGGCGCTGGCAAGGCAATTGCCGAGTGGATACTTGAAGGTCGCCCCGAAATTGATCTGTGGTCAATTGATCGTCGTCGTTATAAAGAATATGCAACGACGAAATACACGGTTGACAAGGCGGTCGAGGTTTACCAAAACGAATATGCGATGGGCTTTCCGTTTGAAGAGCGACCAGCAGGTCGGCCTGCCTATGTTTCGCCCCTGTATGAAAAACTCAAGAAAAAAGGCGCCTCTTACGGCGCTCGCGGCGGTTGGGAGCGACCAACATATTTTGACCCGAAAAATGAAGTGACAGATCACTCACTTTCGTTCTTTAGGCGAAACGGCTGGCGCAAAGTCGTCGCCAATGAGGTGCATGCAGCGCGAAATGGTGTCGCGATTCTTGACCTTCCAGGCTTCACAAAAATAGAGGTGAAAGGCCGAGGCGCATTTGCATATCTTGACAATTTGCTTTGCACAAAACTGCCAAAAGTTGGACGCATAAGTTTGGTTTACGCGCTTTTGCCAGATGGCAAAGTTTTGAGCGAGTTCACTGTCGTGCGAGTCGCTGAAGACAGTTTTTATTTGGTCGGTGCTGCGAGTTCAGAATGGCATGACCTCGACGTGCTCGAAATGGCCTTGCCTTCAGATGGTTCGGTGACTTTGAAGAATGTCACCAAAGATTACGGTTCGCTGATTTTGGTCGGGCCACGTTCGCGAGACGTGCTGTCACAAGTCACGACATCGGCCCTCGACAATGCTTCATTCCCGTGGTTGTCGATGCGCATGATCGACACGGCAGTTGGCCCAGTGCGGGCTTTGCGGGTCAATTATGTTGGCGAACTCGGTTGGGAATTGCACGCGTCGAACGATCAGATGGTCGCTCTCTATGACGCAATCTGGAAAGCTGGCGAAAAGTTTCAAATCGCCGACATGGGCATTTATGCGGTGGACAGTTTGCGTCTCGACAAGTGTTATCGCGGATGGAAGGGCGATCTCGAAATTGGATTCTCGCCGTTTGATGCATCGCTAGATCGTTTTGTTGACTTGACCAAGCCTTCATTTGTGGGTCGTGATGCATTGATCGCCGAAAAAGCCGCAGGCTCTAAGTGGAGATTCGTGCCGATGACCCTCGACCAAGATGGTGAAGCTGACGCGCCATTCTGCTCGTCAGTGTTCAGCGGCGACAAGCGGGTGGGCATCGCAACATCTGGTGGCTGGAGTTTCACGCTCAACAAGAGCGTTGCTCTTGCCTATGTTCGCCCCGAGTTCGAGGCGGCTGGCACCAAACTCGAGATCGAAATTTTCGGCGAGCGCAAAAAAGCCACTGTTGGTCAAGAGCCGTTGTTCGACCCACGCAACGAGCGACTTCGGGCCTAAATTATTCGGCGGTTGGTGCCTTCGTGGCGTATCCTGTGGAGTCGGTTTTAGAAGGGTATTAAGTGAAACTTAAATGGAAAAAAGGTGACACGGTCATCTATCCGCAACACGGCGCCTGCATAGTTTTGAACATCAAGCGCATGAAAGCTTTCGGCAAGACATCTGACTATTTGATCTTGCGCACCGTCATCAACGAAATGACTCTGTCGATACCTGTCGAGCAAATTTCGGCAGTTGGCGTTCGGCCGCCGGTTTCTTCGAGTGAGTTGCAAGATTTGGTATCAGTTTTGTCAAAGGCCGACCCGCGCGTGCCGGCAAACTGGTCGCGTCGATTCAAGAATCACCAAGAAAAACTCAAGAGCGGCGATGTTTATCAAGTTGCCGAAGTTGTTCGCAACTTGGCGGCGCGCGACCGTGATTCGGCTTTGTCGGCGGCTGAAAAAACCATGTATGACCGTGCCCGGGTTAATTTAATTTCTGAAATTCAACCCGCTCTCAAGTGCACCACCGAAGAAGCAGAAGAATATCTCGACAAGGCACTCGAAAAGGGCGTTCTCAAGCCCGCAAAAAGTGCCACAAAATCTGCAGCCAAGGCGTCGGCGACAAAATCTGCGGCCAAGCCAGCCGCCACCAAAGCGGCATCAAAAAAGAAATAACTGTTCGGCGACCAACGAGAAATGAAAGTCGGTTTTTGCGGACTCGGGGTGATGGGTGGCGAAATGGCACGGCACCTTGCCGCCAAAGGCCACAGCGTCACTGTCTATAACCGCAACGTCGACAAGGCAAAAAATTGGGTCGCCAAAAACGGCGGTGAATTTGCCTTGACGCCCCGAGAAGTCGGCGCAAAGAGCGAAGTCGTGATGGTGTGTGTTGGCAACGACAACGATGTGCGCAGCGTGGTGCTCGGTGCTGATGGTGCATTGGCAGGCATGAAAACTGGTTCGGTTTTGGTCGACCATACGACGGCCTCGGCGAATTTGGCGCGCGAATTGTCGGCTGAATGTGCGGCAAAGTCGATTGGTTTCATCGACGCACCAGTGTCGGGTGGTCAGGCAGGTGCGCAAAACGGTGCCTTAACCGTGATG
>CAYOVI010000032.1:0-15169 GCA_964407365.1 uncultured Ferrithrix sp. | reverse complement strand
TAGCCGGCATCATCGTGTCTATTGGAATTGCAGTCGACTCGTACATCGTTTTCTTTGAACGAATCAAAGATGAAATTCGATTCGGCAAAACACTAAGAAACTCGGTATTGCGTAGTTTCGAGTCGGCTTGGCGCACTATCGTGGCTGCCGACACGGTTTCGTTCATTGCAGCCATCGTTTTGTGGTATCTCACCGTTGGTTCGGTGCGCGGGTTTGCTTTCTTCCTCGGAATTTCGGCCCTCACAGATATTTTGATCACGTACTTTTTCACGCGAAGCGCCGTATTGCTTTATGCAAGATCTAAGCGGGTGCAAGGCCGCAAAGTTCTGGGCATTCAGACCGTCAAGCCAGAAGTCGCATTATGAAAAATTTTTTTGGCGGCTTCGGGCGTCTTTATCGAGGCGAGACGACATTCAATTTCATCGGCAAGCGAGCAATCGGCTTTGGGGCTTCGCTGGCAATCGTCTTGGCTGGGGCCGGTTCACTGATATTCCAGGGTTTGGAGCTCGGCATCGACTTTCGGGGCGGGGTTGCCTGGGAGTTTCCTAGTGGTTCGATCACCGATCAACAGGCGCGAAATATTTTGGATCAAAACCAAGTTGACGCATCTAATGCCAAGATTCAGTATCTCTCGGGTAGCGAACTTCAAGTCATGCGAGTGCAAGTTGGAGACCAAACCCAAGAGGTTCGACTTGCAGTTCAAAAATCTTTTGCAGAATTGGCAAAAGTCGAAGTTTCTGAGGTGAGCGTAGCCTCGGTCAGTTCGTCATGGGGGCGAAGCATCACCGAAAAAGCGATTCGTGCGCTGTTGGTGTTTTTCTTGGTCGTATCTCTATATATTTCTTGGCGACTCGAATGGAAGATGGCCATCACCGCGATCATCGCGATGGCTCACGACGTGTTGCTGAGCGTCGGAATTTATTCGCTCTTTTCATTTGAGGTCACACCAGCAACCGTGGTGGCTTTCTTGACGATCTTGGGCTATTCGCTTTATGACACAGTGGTGGTGTTTGATCGAGTCTTGGAGAACACCAACAAGTTTTCTACCTCGCGCCAGTCGTTTGCGAACATTGCCAATGTTTCGACCAACGAGGTGCTCGCGCGTTCGCTGAACACGACTCTCTCGTCGGCTCTTCCAGTGGTTTCGCTTTTGGTCGTCGGCTCATTCGTGTTGGGTGCAAAGAGTCTCGAAGAGTTTGCGGTCGCACTTTTGGTGGGCATGTTGGCGGGCACCTATTCGTCGATTTTCGTAGCCGTACCGCTGTTAGATCTGCTCAAGCGCAACGAGCCAAAATACAAGCCGTTTCGCGCAAACATCGCCACTGGTCAAGCAATGGCAGAACTCATGGGTTTGACCGAGAATGCGAATCGAATCGCTGTTGCTTCTGGCACGTCCGATGCCGCGGTTAAATCAGCTCAAGCTGCGTCAAGTTCGGCCGAGATTCGAGCCACCTCGGTCTTGACGCATCCACCGCGGCCACGAAAAAAACGTCGCTAGCACTACGCTTTAACCATGGCCACCTCATCAAGGGTGCTGCCGTGGCGGCGCCAAAACACATCTATCGCCGAAGAGTTGTCGCCGTTGTTGACCGCCTATAAGTCTCGGCACCCGAAGGGCTCGGTGTCGTTAATCAATGCGGCATATGAAATGGCAAGGTCTGCCCACGCCAACCAGAACCGATCGAGCGGGGAACTTTACATAAATCATCCGATTGCCGTGGCGAGAATCGTCGCCGACATCGGTCTCGATGAGGTCTCGATTGTCGCGGCTTTGTTGCACGACGCGGTCGAAGATACCGAGATCACGCTCGCTGACGTAGAAAGTAATTTCGGCTCGGAGGTCTCGGCAATCGTCGACGGTGTGACCAAATTAGAGCGGCTTCAATTTGACTCGAAAGAGGCACAACAGGCTGCCACCATGCGCAAAATGTTGGTCGCGATGTCGCGCGACTTGCGGGTGCTGATGATCAAACTTGCTGATCGTTTGCACAACATGCGCACGATCGCCGCGGTGCCTCACGAAAAACAACAGCGAGTCGCTCAAGAGACACTCGACATATTCGCTCCGTTGGCCCATCGGCTAGGAATGCAAGAAATCAAGCAACAACTCGAAGACCTGGCTTTCGCCGCTTTGTATCCGAAGCGATATGCAGAACTTGATCACCTTGTGGCCACTCGCGCACCTGAGCGAAATGTCTATTTGGCCAAGACAATCGGGCAAGTGCAACAGTGGCTCGACGAGGTCAAGATCAAAGCAGAGCTCACTGCACGCGGCAAGCATCTATGGAGCATCTATGAAAAAATGGTGCAAAAGGGCCGCGAGTTTGACGACATTTACGACCTTTTGGCGATTCGCATCGTCGTGCAGTCTGAGAAAGATTGCTACACCGTGCTCGGGGCAATTCACGGCCACTGGAAACCGATTGTCGGCCGATTCAAGGACTACATCGCGATGCCGAAATTCAATTTGTATCAGTCCTTGCACACGACCGTAGTCGGCCCAGGCGGAAAGCCGATCGAGGTTCAGATTCGCACCCAAGAAATGCATCAGCGAGCAGAATGGGGTGTCGCATCGCACTGGGCCTACAAAGATCTTCAGGGCGACGGCGATATCGATTGGCTCAATCGAATAATTGATTGGCAGGGTGAAGTGTCTGACCCCAGTCAGTTTCTTGAGATTCTCAAGACCGACCTCGAACAAGATGAACTGTTCGTCTTCACGCCAAAAGGTCGAGTCATCACTTTGCCGGTTTTGGCAACGCCAGTTGATTTTGCTTACGCAGTGCACACTGAGGTTGGTCACAGTTGCATGGGTGCGCGGGTGAATGGTCGATTGGTGCCACTCGATTACAAACTTGCCTCGGGCGACACTTGTGAAATTCTCGTCTCGAAAGGCGAGGCGACCGAGCCAAATCAAGACTGGCTTGAATTTGTGGTCTCACCCAAGGCGCGAAGCAAGATCAAACAGTGGATGACTCGTGAACGTCTCGAAGATTTGGTTGAAAACGGTCGAGACGAACTGGTCGAGCGCCTGAGACAGGCGGGTTTGCCCGCCCAAAAGATTTTGACATCGCAGGTTTTGCAAGACGAGGTTGCATTGTTGAAGTTCGAAAGCACCGAAGACTTTTTTGCTGCGATCGGTGATCAACGGGTAGATGCCGTGGCGGCTGTAGAGCGAATTTCGAAACGCATGCGAGATGGTCAACAGCCGGATCAACTCTCGATGTCATCGTTTGGGTTCAACAACGCTGCGAAAAACCAGAAAAATGGCGTCCATGTCGAGGGCATGCCAGATGTTTTGGTTCGGCTTTCGCGTTGCTGCACGCCCGTTCCCCCCGATGAGGTGATGGGTTTTGTCACCAAAGGTCGCGGCGTGACGGTCCATCGTGCCGACTGTGCAAATGCCTCGGCATTGGCCACAGATTCGACCCGAGTCGTGGACGTCGAATGGTCTTCTGATGGCTCGAGCACAATGTTCATCGCGGCAGTCGAGGTTAAGGCACTCGACAGATCGCGCCTGCTTCGAGACGTCGCCAATGCGCTTTCAGACGAGCATGTGAACATCGTTGCTTGCACGACCAACACCGGCTCTGACCGTGTCGCGCGCATGCGTTTCGAGTTCGAATTTGCCGACCCGAGTCATTTGCAGTCGGTTTTGCGGGTCATAAAGCGAATTGACGGTGTTTATGATGCGACTCGAGCAATGCCAGGGGTTGCATCAGCCGAGTCGGAGCCTGAAGAAGTTGGGCACCCCTCAGCGTCTAGATAATGATTCGCTTCAGGTGCTAGAGCGTCTAGCCTTCTCGCGTGCCTGAATTCAAGACTTCCCCTGGAACTCGTGACATTTTGGCGCCTCATTCTGCTCGTTGGCGGGCCTTTCAAGATGTGTTTGCCCGCACCGTCGAGGCGGCGGGATATGGCTACATAATTCCGCCGATGTTCGAAGACCTAGACGTGTTCTTGCGGCTGGGCGAAGCCACAGAGGTCGTTACCAAAGAAATGTATGACTTTCACGACAAGGGTGGTCGACACGTGGCGTTGCGACCCGAGCAAACCGCCAGCGTTTGTCGGGCCTTTGTCGAGCACAGACCGACCACACCATGGAAAGTTTGGTATGCGGGTCCAAATTTTCGTTACGAAAAGCCCCAGCAAGGCAGGTATCGACAGTTCGATCAAGTCGGTGTAGAGGCACTCGGTGTTGATGATCCGCTGATCGATGCTGAGGTCATCGGGCTTGCGGCGAAATTTTATGCAGACCTAGGTTTGCGAAAAGTTCAACTTGCTATAAACAGTCTTGGTGATCAAGGAGATCGTGAAAAATTCGCCCAAAAGCTCGCATCTTTTTTCTCGGCAAATGAGAACAAACTCACGCCAGACAGTCGTGCAACTTTGGCCCGAAATCCGCTTCGAGTTCTAGATTCAAAGCGCCAAGCCGACCAAGAGGTGATCTCTGCAGCCCCGACAATTCTCGACTCGATCAGTTCGAGTTCGCGAAAACACTTCGAGGCAGTTTTGCAGGCGCTAGACGCATTGAACGTCAGATATGAAATCAACAATCGCCTCGTGCGGGGTCTCGACTATTACCGTCGCACGACTTTCGAATTCACTTCGACCGCGCTCGAAGCAGCCCACACGGCCATCGGTGGCGGGGGACGCTATGACGGTTTGGTCGAGGCGCTGGGTGGTCCGTCGACTGCGGGTATCGGTTTTGCCCTCGGATTAGATCGCACATTGTTGGCATGCGACGCAGAAAACGTATTTGATGCACCAAACACAGCAGTTGATGTTTTTGTTGTCGACACGGTTGGCGGTTTAAGTGCCCATGAAATTTCGCATCAATTGCGTGACAACGGCATCAGCGCAGATCGAGCCTACGACGCGAGAAGCATGAAAGCCCAGATGAAGGCTGCCGACCGAAGCGGCGCAAAAATAGCTTTGATTATCGGCCCAGAAGAGCTAGAAAATACGACAATAATATTGCGGCCGATGAGTTCGGGCGACCAATATGCAATCGCCAGAAAAGATTTGATAAGCGAAATTAACAAGGCACTTAAAACGAAATGAAAGCAATTGCCAGATGACATCTAAACCGAACAGCACTTCGCACAGAACTCACTTGTGTGGTGAAATGAGCGTCGAGAACATTGGTCAGCAGGTCACCCTGTGCGGTTGGGTCGGTCGGCGCAGAGAACATGGCGAGCATCTTGCATTTCTGGATCTGCGCGATTTCAGCGGCATCGTGCAATGCGTCGTCGACAATTCGGTGGATGTTCGAACCGAGTGGGTCGTCAAGGTGGTCGGCACGGTTCAGGCGCGCCCATCGGGTACGACCAACGAAAATATTCCGACCGGCAAGGTCGAATTGGTCGACTGCTCGATCGAGGTTTTGAACAATGCCGAGCCACCGCCATTTCCAATTGATCAACGCGGTGACGAGGTGGATGAGAATGTTCGCCTCAAATATCGCTACCTAGACATTCGTCGAGAGCGAATGCAAAAGAATCTTCGCTTGCGCGCCGCGGTTAACTCGGCAATTCGCAAATCGATGGAATCTCAGGGATTTACAGAAATCGAGACACCTTTGTTGATGCCCAGCACCCCAGAGGGTGCCCGTGAGTTTTTGGTGCCATCGCGCAACGAACCAGGTTCGTTTTATGCACTGCCTCAGTCTCCGCAGTTGTGGAAACAGCTGTTGATGGTTGCGGGAATCGACCGTTATTACCAAATCGCCAAATGTTTGCGCGACGAAGACCTGCGAGCCGATCGTCAATATGAGTTCATGCAACTCGATGCCGAGATGAGCTTCGTGAACAAAGAAGACGTGATTGCGATGATTTCGACCGCCGTTATTGCCGCGGCCAAAGCAGCGACCGGAGTCGAACCGCCACCGATCGAGCAGATGACTTGGCACGATGCGATGAACAATTACGGCATCGACAAACCAGATCTGCGTTTCGAAATGAAACTTGTCGAACTGACCAAAGTTTTCGAAAAAACAGAGTTCAAAGCATTCGCCGCGGCCGAGTCGATAAAGGCGATCTGCGTGCGCGGAAAAGATTATCCGCAACAGGCATCGTCTGGTCGCAACAAACTAGATGCACTCACAGACAGAGCAAAGAAACTTGGCGCCAAAGGACTTGTCTGGATAAAGGTCAGCCAAGATTCGACACTCGAATCACCTGTGGCCAAATTTCTTTCTGCGGCAGAACAAAAAGATCTCGTGGCGGCGACAAAGGCAGAGGTCGGGGACCTAATTTTGATCGTGGCAGATTCATGGATGACGACTTGTTCTGTTCTCGGCCAGTTGCGCAATGATCTGGGTCGTCCACCGGTGCACCAAGGTCCTTATAGATATGTATGGGTAATCGATTTTCCGATGTTCGTGGGCATCAATCCGACGACCAAGATGCCTCAACCCGGTCATCATCCGTTTTGTCATCCGCATCACGAAGATGTGAGTCGACTCGAAAGCGACCCTCTTTCGGTGCGCGCGTTGGCCTACGATCTCGTGCTGAACGGTTGGGAGTTGGGTTCTGGGTCGATACGTATTCACGAACCAGATCTTCAGCGACGAGTCTTCAGGCAACTTGGCATCAGCGACCAAGATGCAGACAATCGTTTTGGTTTTTTCTTGCAGCCATTCAAATTTGGTGCACCACCGCACGGCGGCTTTGCATTCGGCATAGATCGTTTGGTCGCAATATTGGCCGGCGAAGAGAACATTCGCGAAGTCATCGCATTTCCAAAGACCCAATCTGGTTCTGATCCCATGACTAATGCCCCGACAACAGTTGCTTCAGCCCAACTCAACGAACTTGGTATCAGGTTGTTGCCCCCAGCGGCAAAATGAAAAGTGACTTGTTCACCGCCGCGGCGGCTGAGCGATTGAAATCACAGGCACCACTTGCGGCAAGATTGCGCCCACGGTCGTTGGACGACGTTGTCGGTCAGCGGCATCTTGTCGCAGAACGGTCGCCCCTTCGTTCGTTGATCGAGAGCGATCGTCTTTCGTCGGCAATATTCTGGGGTCCACCTGGCACTGGAAAAACGACATTGGCAGAAGTCGTCGCGTTGACAACGAATCGCTACTTCGAGCGCCTCTCGGCAGTAAGTGCCGGTGTCAAAGATGTGCGCGAAGTAATCGAGCGCGCCACCGAGAGGCTCGGGCAATTTGGCAAACGGACAATCGTGTTCATTGATGAGATTCACAGGTTCTCGACCTCGCAGCAAGATGCCTTGTTGCCTTCGGTTGAGACGGGTGTCGTCACTTTGATTGGTGCCACAACAGAGAACCCATATTTTGAAATCAATGCGCCGTTGCGCAGTCGGTCGACTCTGTTTCGCCTCGAGCCCCTGTCTGTCGACGACGTCAAAGAATTGTTGCAGCGTGGCCTCGTGGCAGAATCTTCGACGGCAGATGCAGATGCGTTGGAAAATTTGGCCCAGCGGTGTGGTGGCGATGCCCGCCAAGCACTGACCGCGCTAGAGGTCGCTTGTGCGATTGCCGAAGAGGACAAACGCCACGTTTCTGCGAGTCACGTAGACGCCGCGTTGGGTGTCAGCGCGTTGCGCTACGGCAGAGACGATCACTATGACGTGGTTTCGGCGTTCATCAAAAGCATTCGGGGTTCAGATCCACAGGCCGGTTTGTTTTGGCTTGCTCGAATGCTCGAGTCGGGCGATGACGCGAAGTTCATCGCCCGTCGTCTGGTGATTTTGGCAAGCGAAGATATCGGTATGGCCGATCCGAACGCGTTGGTTGTCGCAGTGGCCGCGGCTGGTGCGCTCGAGCACGTCGGTTTGCCGGAGGCGCAATTGAATTTGGCCCAAGCAGTCGTCTATTTAGCAACTGCGCCAAAGAGCAATCGGGTTGCACTTGGCATTTGGTCGGCGCGCGAAGATATTCGTCGCGGTGTCAACAGCGAGGTGCCAGCCCATCTGCGCGATGGGCACTATGAGGGCGCGAGCGAGTTTGGTCATGGCGTGGGCTATCAATATCCGCACGATCATCAAGGTGGCTGGGTCGATCAGCAATACATGCCAGATTCTCGCCCTGGCTCACCGCAAATATCTGGCGACTACTACAAGCCGTCGACCCACGGCAACGAGAAAGATGTCGCAGAGCGAATGAGTCGCCTCGAGCAACCTGACTAAATATTTTCTTGTTTCGATTTCACCAAAAAAGCAACGACTTAAAGACCTTTAGTAGACTTGACGTTCATGGTGGCTAAAATTCGCTCGGCAAACGAACTTCGAAACGCCTTCACCGGGTTTTTCGAGCAGCGTGGCCACACCAAGGTCGAATCGGCGAGTTTGATTCCTCATGATCCGACGATTTTGTTCACAGTGGCGGGGATGGTGCCTTTCAAGCCATATTTTGTGGGCGACGAGGTGGCGCCATACAAGCGGGCAGTCAGCGTTCAGAAGTGTGCTCGCGCCGGAGGCAAACACAACGACCTCGACGATGTCGGTCGTACAAAGCGTCACTGCGTCTTTTTTGAAATGCTAGGAAATTTCAGCTTTGGAGACTATTTCAAGACCGACGCGATTCCATGGAGTTGGGAGCTCGTCACTGAAGTTTTTGGTTTCGACGGCGATCAACTCTGGATAACCGTCCATGAAAGTGATGACGAAGCTGAGCAAATTTGGCACGAACAGGTTGGCGTGCCAATGAATCGCATTCAACGTTTAGGTGACGCAGATAATTTTTGGCAAATGGGCGAGACGGGTCCGTGCGGGCCATGCTCAGAGATTCATATCGACCGGGGAAAATCGTTTGGTCCCGATGGTGGTCCGCTCAATGACCCGCACGGCGATCGATTTCTAGAGTTCTGGAATTTGGTGTTCATGCAGTTCAACCAAGACAAGGACGGAAGTCGCACGCCCTTGCCCAAACCATCGATCGATACGGGTGCGGGTCTTGAAAGAATTTTGGCTTTGAAACAGGGCAAAGACTCGATTTGGGAGACCGACGTGTTGTTCCCATTGATCGAACAAGCCCAATCAGCAACCTCAAAAAAATATATCGTCGGCGATTATGAAGATCGCTCGAGTTTTTCTTTGCGAGTTTTGGCCGAGCACGCTCGCTCGGCGACCATGCTCGTGAACGACGGTGTGTTTCCGAGCAACGAAGGTCGTGGCTATGTCTTGCGCCGAATATTCAGGCGCGCTGTTCGACACGCATATTTGCTCGGAACCGACAAGTTGGTCATGCCAAAGCTCGTCGAGACCGCCGTAGAGATAATGCAAGAGGCCCACCCGTCACTTAGAACCAACCAAGATTTCATTTTGGGTGTGTTGACCAAAGAAGAAGAGAGTTTCAGACAGACATTGAAGAACGGTTTGAATCTTCTCGAAAATGAATTTACTTCGATCAAGCAGTCAAATAAACAATCGGTGCTAAGTGGACAAAGCGCATTTTTGCTTCATGACACCTATGGGTTTCCACTCGAATTGACCCAAGAGATCGCTGGTGAAAAAAATATCGATGTCGACATAAGCGGGTTCGAAACAGAAATGAATGCCCAACGCACCCGAGCAAAAGCAGCCCGCAAAGGTGCGGTCACTGCAGATGAGACCCTTGCCCAATATCGAGACGTTCTTGAAAAGCACGGCCAAACACGATTTGTGGGTTACGAATCAGACTTGTGCAAAGCCAAAGTTCTTAAGGTGATCCACCTCGATGATTCTCAAGTCGAGATTTTTTTGGATGTCACAGCTTTTTATGCCGAGAGTGGCGGCCAAGTGGGTGACAAGGGCACGATTCGAGGTGCAAGCGGCGAGATCAAAGTCGCAGACACCGTTTTCGCCTTGCCTGGTTTGCGCAAACACATTGGCGTCTTGTCTGGGGAAATAGCCGAGGGTTCTGAAGTGACGGCGAGCATCGACACTGGGCTACGAAACTCGACACGCAAAAACCATACGGCTACCCACATCTTGCACTACGCACTTCGCAAAGTTCTGGGCGATCATGTCAAACAGGCCGGTTCGTTGGTTTCTCCTGAGAGGCTTAGATTCGACTTCAGCCACTATGCGGCCCTCACGAGCACCGAAATCGAGCAGATCGAGAGAATCGCAAATGCCCAAGTTTTGAGCAATACAGAAGTAAAAAACTATGAGACATCGAAAGAAAAGGCCACGCAAGCGGGCGCAATCGCTTTCTTCGGTGACAAATATGGCGACACCGTGCGCGTGCTCGAAGCAGGCGACTCGATCGAGTTGTGCGGTGGCACTCACGCTTTTGCGACGGGCGACATCGGCTTGATCAAAATTGTCGAAGAGGGCTCAATCGGCTCGAATCTTCGACGAATCGAGGCCGTGACCGGCAAAAATGCCGTCGACTATGTGATTTCGACCGCCAGAACGATTCAAAAACTCAATGAGCTCTTGGACACCAACTCGGCATCGCTCGTAGATACAGCATCTCGAAAGGTTGCTGAAGTCAAAGAATTGAACGAAGTGATCAAGACTTTGAGGTCTTCGGCGGCCCGCAGCCGTGCCGCAGATCTGATAGCCAAGAGCAAAAACGGCGTTGTCGTGCAGCGAATAGACGACGTGACCCCCGCAGATTTAAGAGAATTGGCATTGGCCATCAGGGCCAACGCCCAAATCAAAGCCGTCATTTTGGGGGGCGTCACGCCAACCGGTGGCGTTGCTTTGGTGTCTGCCACGGGTGTCGGTATTTCGACGCCTGCTGGTGACCTGATTAGCCAGGCGGCAAAGATGGTGGGTGGTGGCGGCGGCGGTAAAGGTGACATTGCAACTGCCGGCGGCAAGAACGCCGACGCTCTTGACGAAGCGCTCATAGTTGCCGCCAAAGCATCAAACAATATCTCCTGATTTCTTAATGCGCAGCCTCGGCATTGATCTCGGCGCCAAGAGAATTGGTGTCGCAATGAGCGACAGCAGTGGAGTCATTGCTTCGCCATTGACAGTTTTGACTCGATCTGCAAACCACAAAATTGATCACAAAAAAATTCAAGAATTGATCGACGAAAACGAAGTCGCCTGCGTGGTCGTTGGTCTGCCACTTAGCATGTCGGGCAAACCTGGACCCGCGGCAGTGAGCGCCCAGCTTGAAATTGAAGAGATGAGAACAACTCTCAGTGTGCCTGTGCATTCATTTGACGAGAGACTCACCACTAAAACCGCAAACGAGTCAATGATGCAGGCCAACATGAATGCCCAGGCAAGACGCAGAATCGTCGACAAGATTGCAGCCGCAGTGATGCTGCAAGGTTGGTTAGACCATGTAGATCGAAAAGCACAATGACGATGAACGACTCAGCAAATTGGCGAGACGACCCATGGGATGGCCCTGACGCATGGGGTAAGAGCGACTTCGAAGAACAACCCGACGATCGTCGCCCTGACTCACGAGTTGTTTTCATCACGCTCGCTGTTGTGATGTCGGTGATCGTCACATTGGTGATCGGCGGCCTTTGGTATCTTCGACAACTAAATCCGCCAGATGCAGTTGCAGGTGTCAACCCTGTTGCGACCAATTTCACCGTCAACTCAGGTGACACTGTCATGAGTGTCAGCCAAAGGTTGCAAGACGAGGGCTTCATCGTCAATGCGAGAGTTTTTCAGTTTTATGTTTCACGCAATGGTGGTATCGACCTTCAGCCCGGCTATTACCTATTGACCCCGCGCAGTCATGTCGGCAACATCATGAAGATTTTGAACACAAGCCCGGCTGCGACCTTCACCAAGGTCACTTTTCCCGAGGGATTCACCGTGGCAAAAATGGCTTTGCGAGTTGAAGAAAAAACTTCAAGGCTCACCGCGGATGACTTTTTGGCGGCCGCGAACAACTCGGCATTTGCTTCTAATTTTGGCCCAAATGATCCGACTCGGTTGGACGGGGCGAAATTTCGTTTAGAGGGATTGTTGTTTCCAGACACATATCAAATCTCAGGTAATGAGTCGGCGGCAGGGGTGATTGATCGAATGTTGCGATTGATGGAGCGTGTAGGTATTCAAGAGGGTCTCGATCAAGCCAAGTCGAAGGTGGGTCGAAGCCCGTATGAAGTTTTGATAATTGCATCACTCATTGAGCGCGAGGCAAAACTCGATGTCGACCGTGCCAAAATTGCGCGGGTTATCTACAATCGACTCGATCGCGCAATGCCATTGCAGATTGATGCGACCCTTTATTACAACGCCGATCCAGCGGCATCGTTCACAGACTTGAAAGCAACTGAGGGCCCATACAACACGTACAAATCAAAGGGTTTGCCGCCAACACCAATTGCGAATCCTGGTCGGGCAGCAATTCGCGCAGCGTTGAACCCGGCTCCAAATCCACCACTCAGTGACCCAATCTGCGAAGGCATCAAGCAGGCAGCCAACTGCGCATACATTTATTACGTGCTCAGCGATGCCAAAGGTGGGCATACTTTTGCCGCAACGCTTGAAGATCACCAAAAAAATGTCGAGGCATCGCGGCTGGCGGGGCTATTACCGTGAACTTCGACCCTTCGACAAAAATCGCAGCGATCATCGGCAATCCGGTGGCCCATAGTTTGTCACCAACCATTCACAACGCCGTTTTCAAATCGCTCTCAATCAATTGGTGCTATCTCGCATTTTTGGTCGAGACAGGAAAGGTCAGAGAAGCCCTAGAGGCGATGCGACGTCTTGGAATCGCCGGCTATTCAGTGACGATGCCGCACAAGGGTGACGTGGCTCAAATCGTCGGTGAGATTGGTCAAGTCGATGAAGTCGTCAGACTCACCGAATCGGCGAACACAGTTTTGTTGCGTGAAGGCGATGAGATTTTTGCAACCAACACCGACGGCCAAGGGGCGTGCAATGCCATCGAGTCATCGAGCTCTCAACGAATCGCAAATAGTCGGGCAATCGTGATCGGCGCAGGTGGCACCGCGAGAGCCGTCGTGCATGCTCTAATTCAAAACGGTGCCTCTGATGTCGTGATTTTCAATCGCAGTCGAAATCGTGCAGAGTCAATTGCTGACAAATATAAAAATTGTCGTGTCGGCCAAGACATGAAAACCGAGTTTGAGAATGCCCAAATTGTCATCAACGCGACACCAATTGGTTTCAGTGCGGCTGGTGCTCAAATGGCTGGTGGGGGCGAGTCTCCAGTTGACGACAACTTGATCGATGCACGACACACCGTGCTCGATGCGGTTTACAGTCCGCTTGAAACAAAATTTTTGGCGGATGCCAAGCGGTCGGGGGCAATCGCGGTAGACGGCCTAGAAATGCTCGTTCACCAAGCAGCACTGCAACAAGAGGTGTGGTTGGGCAAGCGTGGCGACACGCGATTGATGCGCAACGTTGCGTTGAACTTTGTCGTGCAAGAGAGTCGCTGACAAAGTCTCTGTCTTAAGTCTCTTGGTTCGCATTCGATAAACCTCCCTAAAGGGTCGAAGCTCCAGAGGTAGCCTGATATTCGTGCTTCGATATTTGACAGCAGGCGAAAGTCACGGGCAAGCCTTGGTGGTTATCGTCGAGGGTTTGCCGTCTGGTTTGCTCGTCACGGCCCAAGATATTGGCGCCGAGCTTGCCCGGCGCAGGTTGGGTTTTGGTCGTGGACCGCGACAAAAATTCGAGCAAGACGAGATCGTTCTTTTGGGCGGCATCAGACATGGTCGCACACTTGGCTCGCCAGTGGCTATCGAAATCAAAAACAGCGAGTGGTTTCGCAGTGATGTTTGGCACCAAGAGATGTCGCCTGAGCCCGGCAAGACCAAAAAGCCATTGACTCAGCCTCGACCAGGACATGCAGATTTGACGGGGATGCAAAAATACGGCTTCGATGATGCTCGCGATGTGCTCGAGCGGGCGAGTGCCCGTGAAACAGCCGCCCGAGTCGCCGCAGGTGCGTTGGCAAAACTTTTGTTGAAGCAGATAAATGTCACAGTTTTCTCGCATGTTCTGCAACTGGGCTCGGCCCGCAGCGAAAACCTCGTGCGACCGCAAATTTACGATCTCGATCAAATTGACGAATCACCGGTGCGGTGTTTCAACCCCGAAGCCGAGGCACGGATGATTGCTGAAATCGAAAGCGCCGCCAAAGACGGCGACAGTCTCGGCGGAATTGTCGAAGTGTTGGCCTATGGCATGCCAGTCGGACTCGGTAGCTATGTGCATTGGGACAGAAAACTCGACGGACTATTGGCCCAGGCGATTATGAGTATTCAGGCAGTCAAGGGCGTCGAGATAGGTGATGGTTTTGAAGTTGCCTCGCGACGCGGAAGCAATGCCCACGATGCAATCGTGTGGAATGAGTTCGAAAAGAAATATTCGCGCGAGACCAGTTTGGCCGGTGGCACCGAGGGCGGCATGTCAACGGGCGAATTGTTGGTTGTTCGCGCGGCCATGAAACCGTTGGCGACCCTCAATCGACCTTCTCTCAAGACAGTCGACACGGTGACAAAGAAAGAGACGGTAAGTTTCAAAGAGCGCACAGATGTCACCGCGGTACCTGCGATGGGTGTGGTTGCCGAGACCATGGTTTCACTCGTTTTGGCCCAGGAGGCCCAGAGAAACTTCGGTGGTGACAGCATCGAAGATTTCGTGCGCAATGCCGATGGGTTTGCCAAGAGAATCGGTTAGACGATGTTGATCGTGCTAGTTGGTTTGATGGGCTCGGGCAAAACGACGGTGGGTCGTCAGTTGGCCAAAAAACTTTCGCTGAAGTTCGTCGATTCGGATGAGTTGGTCGAAGAGCGGGCAAAATCGACCGTGCGCCAAATTTTTGCACAATTGGGCGAACCTGAATTTCGTCGACTCGAATCTGAGGCATTGCAGACCGCATGTGCCGGTAGCGAATCAAAAGTTCTCGCTGTGGCGGGTGGCGCGGTGTTGGCCGAAGCGAATCGAACCTTGCTTTTAAAAAACGCAAAGTGCATCGTGTGGTTAGATGCACCTACTTCAACTTTGGTCGATCGAACTCGTCGAGCAAAGCATCGACCACTTTTAGACAACGACCCGACTTCGAGCTTGAATAAGATGCGCCAACACCGGGAAGATCTATATCGCCAGATTGCCACCCACGTCGTGGCTACCGCGTCGTTGAGCATAAACCAAGTTGTCGACAGGATTGTTGAACAATGTAGTCTCACCGCCGTGTCAGGAGGTCATAAGTGACGACTCAACGAGTCGAAGTGGCGTTAGGTGATCGCTCTTATTCGGTTTT
>CAYOVI010000031.1:0-15408 GCA_964407365.1 uncultured Ferrithrix sp. | reverse complement strand
ACGAATGAAGAGCTCGCACTACATGCGTTGTTGCTCAAATGCCCACCCCTCAGCAGTCTCACCACGGCTCTGCAAACCAATTAATTTATTCGAACCTCAGTTAGTAGAGTTAGCCTCGCGCCCGGGTAGCTCAGTGGTAGAGCAACGCACTCGTAATGCGTAGGTCGCGGGTCCAATTCCCGCCTCGGGCTCCATATTTTTAAATGACGTTAAAACCGTCGTGATCTGACAGACAATCTGGACCGGGTCTACTGTATGCATATGAAAAATGCGCCGACGGCAACACAAGAGTTGATGCGCAAAGTTTCTTGTTGCCTTTGGATCGGCAACAAATATGTCGCAAGCCAAGGCAAACAGTCTCTGGTCATAGACCCTGCAACTGGCGCCGAATGTGGCAAGTTCGCCCACGCCACAAATGCCGAAATCGATTCAGCAGTGCAAAACGCAAATCGTGCGCAACGCGAATGGTGGTCGATGAGCGCTCTCGATCGTGCTGCTGCACTGCATGGGGTTGCCGAAAAAATGTTGAGCATGACTACAACAACTGGCGAAGTTTTGACACGCGAGATGGGAAAACCCTTTCGTGAGAGCAACTGGGAAGGCGGCGCCTCGGCGTCTGCGTTTCGTTATTACGCCGAAATTGCGCGCAACGACCAAGGACGAATAGCCGGGCCGGCGATCGCCGGGCAACTGCACATGGTCATAAAAGAACCACTAGGCACGATCGTTTCAATTGTGCCGTTCAACTTCCCGGTTCTTCTTTTCGGCTGGCAAGCAGCGGCAGCCCTTGCTGCAGGCAACGCAGTGATCGTCAAACCATCAGAACTCACACCTTTGACCCTGCTTGCGGTAATGCAAGCATTTGATCACCTGCCCGAAGGTTTGGTGCAAGTCGTGACAGGTGGTGCAGAAGTTGGTCAATATTTGGTGGCACACGAAGGCACCCACGGTGTCGCTTTCACGGGCAGTGTGCCAGCGGCACAAGCAGTCGCAAAAACTGCAGCCGAAAGATTCAAGTCGGTACTAATTGAGGCCTCGGGCAACGACCCATTCATAGTGATGCCTTCGGCACCTCTTGATGCCGTCGCAAGAGGTGCGGCGTTTGCAGCATTTCTTAATTGTGGGCAAGTGTGCACATCTGCAGAACGCTTTTATGTGCATGAGGATATTTATATTGATTTCGTTTCGGCTCTTGCCGACCAGGCACGACAACTGCGCGTGGGCAATGGACTAGACAAAGTCGACATCGGGCCGATGGCCTCGAGTCGTGAGCGAGACAGAGTTGAAAGAATTGTCGCCCGCGCCGTCGAACAAGGTGCGAAAATCGTGACTGGTGGCAAGCGACCAAAAGATCTAAAGCATGGTGCGTTTTTCGAACCGACAGTTCTCGAGGTTAAACCCGAATTCGACATCATGCACGGTGAATGCTTTGGGCCACTCGCGCCTGTTTGCAAAGTTCGTGATCTTGATGAAGCAATCGCTCTCGCCAATGACTCAAAACTTGGCCTCGGCGCAAACATCTACACCGAAAACTTGGGTGAAGCCTTTCGTGCCGTCAACGAAATAGAGTCCGGAATAGTTTGGGTCAATACTCCGCTAAACGATAACGATGCGATTCCGTTTGGTGGTCGAAAATTTACTGGCACCGGCCGTGAACTTGGACTAGAAGGTCTAGAACAGTTTCGCCGCTCAAAGATGGTGATGATCGCACCTAAAGCCGAACCTGACCCCGAGTGGTTTCCATATCCAGATGCGGATGCATTTGACTCGAAATAGATTCTTGGTGATTTAAAGAAATTAAGTGAGGGAGCACACCCGAAAGCATGCATCCCTCACCTAATCGGGGTTAATAAGTTCGATTTACTTGGTTGGTTTAGTCGGGGGATTTCCTAAAGCGGCCAAGGCGGCAGCACGCTCGGAAGATGCCGCTGAAATTGCCTCTTGAAACGCAGTCAAAACTGCCTTGATTTCGGTTTTTGTTGTTGCCCCTTCTCGGGCTGACCTGCGGGTCTCGTTGGCTGCCTTGGTTGCATCTGCGAATTTCTTGAAGATCGCTTTTTTTGCAGCGTTATATTCCTTGAGTTCGGTGCGATATTTAGCAATCGCTGCTGAATATTCACTGCCCTTGGTCTTGACCTCTTTTGGCACTGTCGTCGATGGTGAAGTTGTGTCGTCGGCTAGTGCAGCTGTTGCGGTAGTTGACAACAACAAAGCAGTTGCTGTTGCGACTATCGCTTTTCGTGTTAGTTGTTTCATAGTTTCTCCTTGTTGGGTTAGTTGCAACGCCTAACCTATTGGGCAAGTTTGTGAGAATCATGTGAGTTTGGCAAAAGGAATAAAAGAACTTTTCCAAACTTGTATGTTGGTTTCATGGTCAGTCAAAGAATTCTGGTGGCCGATGACGATGAGGCCATTTGTGACACTATTGAAGATGCTCTTCATCTCGCAGGCTATGAGACGCTTCGTGCAACCAACGGCCAAGAGGCGGTTGACTCTGTAAGAAAACAACGACCAGATTTGTTGATAGTCGATGTGAGCATGCCAATGATGAATGGATTTGATGTCGTCAAAAAATTACGTGCTTTGAACATAGCCATTCCGGTGATTTTCTTGACTGCACGGCACAACAGGGAAGACGTCGTAATTGGTCTCAAAACTGGTGCCGACGACTACGTAAAAAAACCATTCGGACTTGAAGAGTTACTCCTACGCGTAGCCGCGGTGCTACGTCGGTATGCACCAAATGACGAAAAAACTTTGTCTTGTGGCCCGATTACTTTGAATGTTGAACGACACGAAGTGCGCTGCGCTGATCAAGAAATAAAACTCTCCCGAACAGAATTTAAGTTGCTTGAGTATTTGCTTGAAAACAAAAACCGGGTGCTAAGCAAGCAACAAATTCTAGATGCAGTCTGGGGCATCGACTTTGACAGCAATACATCTGTCGTCGAGACTTTCATCTCATACTTGAGGAAAAAGCTAGCACCTGAGATTGAACAGATGCTTTTGACCGAACGTGGCATCGGCTTCAAGATGGTCGATCAAAAGTGAAGCTACAAACAAAACTTTCCACTACGGCTGGCGCAATTTTCATGATCGGTAGCTTGATCATAAATGGTGCAAACTCGCTAATTTCACGCCGTGAGGCGATCAAAACACAAGACAAGACAATTCAAAACGCTTTGAACATCGTTCGCGACAGCGGAACACAAGATGTTTCTCGAGTGCTTGGATTTGCCGACTCGAACCCACTTCCAATAACCGCGTTGCTTTTTTTTGACGACACGGACCCAATTTTTTTAGTCGAAAGTTCAAGCGAAACAGAGTCTTTGACCCTTGAGAATTTGGAACTCGCAGAGGTCATTCAAGCAGTGAAGAAGCCAATAAATCTAGAAGACGAAAATGCAACGCGAATCGGTGCCTACTCAATAGGCAATGGTGAATGGCTTGTAGTCGGCCTGTCATTGAGCAATATTGAAAGCGAATTCAGAAATTCTCTGACAAGAAGTCTTGTTTTTGCGTCAATTATTGCTCTTTTCATGGTGATTCTTTTGCGATTCTTGATCATTCAGACAATTCGCCCGATCACATTTATCGTCGACGATGCAAAGAAAATCGCCGCAGGCTCTTTGGACGTCGAATTGCGAGCAGTGAGTGGAAATAACGAGATTTCGCAGTTGACCGAATCGTTGAATGAAATGATGTACAAGCTTCAAGATGCAGTTTTGAAGACCAAAAATTCAGAAAAATCAATGAAAGACTTCATGAGTGATGCGTCGCACGAACTTCGGTCTCCGCTAACGGTAATCAGGGGCTATGTAGATATTCTTTCCGAAAATAAAGCCATAACCGACGAACAGCGCGAAAGAGCAATTTTTCGTTTACGAAGTGAGTCGTTACGAATGTCAAAAACTGTTGATGACTTACTCACCCTTGCTCAAATTGGTGAAATCTCAGTCGATCAAACAGAACGAGTCGACTTTTCAGAAATGGTCTCCGGGTTCATCAGCGACTTCTCTGATCGAAACTCGGGTCGTGCAGTTCATACCAACATTGAGAAAGACATTTTCATTGAGGGAAACTCCGATCAACTTGCCAGAATGATCGCAAACATTATTTCAAACATTGAGCGTCATACACCCGAATCGGCGGAGGTCGAAGTCTTCTTGAGAAAAGATGAAAAACATACGACGCTCATTTTTGATGACGGCGGACCGGGCCTGAGTGATGATAACTACAAAAGAATCAGCGATGAATTTAAAAGATTCGACAAATCACATTCGAAATCTGGTGGAGGTTTTGGCCTTGGCTTAAACATCTTGTCTGCAATAATTAAAAAACACGGTGGCGAACTTAAAATGTCACCCAGCCACCTAGGCGGCCTAAGAACTCAAATTAATTTGCCAACTTCCACCAGCAGAAACTGAGTATCGTCGGCGTTAATTTGGACTCTGAACTCAAGCTTGCTCGGCAAAGTCGCAGATGTGCCCACCCCTAGTTTTTTAGTCTTGGAATCGTCGCGGATTTCAAGTGTCGCTGCGCCCGACAAAACAAACACAAACATCAGTTGGTTTTGATGTTTGATCTCAGTTATTTCAGAATTTTTATTGGCACGAATTGTCATCGCGTTGGCATATCCAGCTGTTGCAAGATCAATGCCAGTGTTGCGAGCCTCGAAACCTGAATGACGCCAAGGTAGCCAAGGCGTTTGGTCAGCAATGTGGCGAACAAAGCGTTGCCCTGAAAAGTCACGATCGGGTCGCGATGTTGGTGTCGGCAGAGTAATTGTGTGTTCGGCAAATGTTTCATGCTCGGCGGGCGCACTGATTTCAATAACTTCGAGATTGTCTGAGCTTTCAAGCACACGGTGACGAATTTCTGGCGGCTGCAAAACGCAGTCACCAGCCTGCATAACAAACGGCTCGCCTTGATCTTCGTAAACAACCCGAACCCAACCCGCCTTGCAATAAATCATTTGAAACGTGATTCGGTGATAGTGCACGTAATCGGGCACTGGGCCACCGTTTGGAATATGTATGTGCGAGGCGATGAACGCACCACCCAGACGACCCGGAATCAAATCGCGATAGCGCATGCCGGCGCGACCAACAGTCCATGAGGCGTCGCTTGCAAACTCGGAAACGACCAAAGCCTCTTGCAACGGTGGCGCGATGACTTGCGAAGTCGCAGACACTATTTCGACCGTGGTTCCATTTGGCGCTCGCAGAGTTTGCGGTGAAAGAGTGGCCGAACTCAGTCGAAGCACAATATCTTTGCCCGAACCGCCAACTCGCAGACACAAACGGGTGCCATAACCCGAGATGATTGCTGTACGAGGGTTGTCGGCTGGCGTGATCATTTCCATTCGAAAGCCAAGCTCCGAGGTGAAAAACGCCAAGGTCGCATCCAGGTCAATGCATGGCACAATCACTTCGGCACTATCTGCTGAGATCAAAAAATTTTTGCCGCTCACAACTCAAATCACGCTACTTAAATGCGTGGCTCATTCACCAACTTGACCATCAATTGACTCACGAATTAGATCGGCATGTCCGTTGTGTCGCGCGTATTCTTCGATCATGTGCACGAGTATCCAACGCAACGACGGCGATTCGCCGTTTGGCCAAGTGCGCTTTGCAAGCTGACCAAGGTTTGAATTTTTGAGAGTTGACTCAACATTGAGCCGTGACAACTCACAGGCGTCAAGCCAAAGTCTTGCCAATTGCTCGGGTGAATCATTGGCTGCAGAATTCCAGTCCCAGTCGCGGTCTTGCGACCAATCAACTTCACGCCACGGTGAAAGTTTTTCGCGACCCATCAACCAATCTGAAAACCAATGGTTTTCGACATACGCCATATGTTTCAAAATTCCACCAAGCGTCATCGATGAAGAAGCAATTTTTCTCTGCAGTTCCCTTGAACCCAGACCTTGGCTCTTCCAGCCAAGAGTTGCGCGCTGAAATTCTAAAAAGCCAAGCAATGTCGACACTTCGTCGCTAGCCACGGGTGGCTCAGGGCGACCTTGGTCGTCAATATTTGAAGTAGACACTCGAATTCAAGCTTCGAAGCGATAGACGTTCGTGTCGCGGGCAACAAAACCGATGCGTTTGTAGAGGCGATTGGCAGCTTGGCGGGATGGTCGCGAAGTCAAGTCGACGGTTTTTGCCCCGCGACGCTTTGCTTCAGCGATTGCTGCCAAATTTAGTGCTTCACCTACGCCTTGACCACGAACTGCCGTGTCTACAACGACGTCTTCGATCCACGCGCGTACGGCGGTCGGAATTCGAAAAATAGCCAGAGTCAACAAGCCAACAGCCTGGTTATTCACACGGGCAACAAACATCAGGGTTGAATCTGAGTTAATAATTTCGGCCAATTCACTGCTTGTAATCGGTTTTGCGGACGACGAGAGTTGTGGAATCAAACGGTGGCACGCATCCAGCAATTCTTGCGTCGCCTGAGTTGCGATTTCCACAGGCACGGGTGAAGCCATGACATTTAGCGTATCTGTATTGCACAGGTTGGCTCGGAAATTGGATAGCGTCTTAGCAAATGTCCACCATTGATCACGTTCGTTGGTTGTCGAAGCCGTCGCTAAAAAATCCGACTCTGATAACAGCGTTCACCGGCTGGAACGACGCAGCAGATGCAGCATCAAATGCGGTTCGTAATTTGATCGAGGGTTGGGGTGCAACTGCTCTTGCTGAAATCGACCCAGAGCCATTCACCGATTATGCGACTGTGAGACCACATGTGCGACTCAAAGATGGCGGTAAACGCAATATTGTTTGGCCGACGGTCGGTTTGTGGCATGTCAACGGCGCAGGTGGCGACATAATTTTGGCACTTGGCCCCGAGCCAAGTTTGAGATGGAAATTGTTCTCGCGCCAAATCATCTCGGTGGCCGAACATTTCAATTCGTCGTTGCTGCTCACGCTTGGCTCTTTGCTCGCCGATGTGCCCCACAGTCGACCGGTTCAAATTATTGGCACTGCCACTGACACTGATTTGATCGAAAGATTCGACCTGCAACGTTCTCGATACGAGGGGCCCGTTGGCATCGTCAGTGTTTTGCATGACACATTTGATGACTCATCTATCTCTTCAGCATCGCTGTGGGCTGCGGTGCCAGCCTACGCATCCCAAGTTCCGTCGCCGAAAGCATCATTGGCTCTCATGCGACGCGCCTGCGAAATAATCGGCACACCAGCACCGCTGGCAACCGTAATGAATTTAATCGAGAGATACGAAGAGCAAGTTAATTCGATCGTCAAGGACGACGAAGATTTAGTTGCCTACGTTGAAAGACTCGAGACGATGACCGACAACGGCATGAGTTTGGACGACGAAGTCGACGACAACCAACTTCAGTTCGATTTTGCGGGCGACTCAGACGAACCGGCCGACCCCAGCAATTTGATGGATGAAGTAGAGCAATTTTTGCGCGAGCAAAATGGCAACTAGCCAATTCGTAATTTTCGCGACTTAGTAATCTTCCATTCCGCCACCTGGCATTGCTGGCGCACTCTCTTCTGGCTTGTCGGCGATGACAGCCTCTGTGGTCAAAAACAGTGCTGCAATAGATGCCGCGTTCTGCAAAGCCGAACGAGTCACTTTTGCCGCGTCGATTACGCCGAGCTTGACAAGATCGGTGTAATCGCCCGTTGCCGCATTGAGACCCTCGTTGCCCTTCATGGCCTTGACTTTTTCGACGACTACGCCACCTTCAAGACCGGCATTTTCAGCGATCTGCTTGAGTGGTGCCGACAGTGATCGAACGACCATGCGCGCGCCAGTTGCCTCGTCGCCACTAAGTGACGCCATGACTTTTTCAGCGGCATCTTGCGCACGAAGCAAAGCCACGCCACCGCCAGGCACGACACCTTCTTCGATGGCGGCTTTGGTTGTGCTGACGGCATCTTCGATGCGGTGCTTCTTTTCCTTGAGTTCTACTTCGGTCGCTGCGCCAACTTTCAAGACGGCAACACCGCCCGACAACTTGGCTAGCCGCTCTTGAAGTTTTTCGCGGTCGTAGTCGCTGTCGGTGTTGTCGATTTCGGTCTTGATCTGGCTGATTCGACCCTTGATGTCGGCATCTGAGCCGGCACCTTCGATGATCGTCGTCTCGTCTTTGGTGATCACGACTTTCTTGGCTCGACCGAGCAGATCGAGGGTTGCATTCTCAAGTTTGAGACCGACTTCTTCGCTGATCACTTGACCACCGGTGAGAATCGCTATGTCTTGCAACATCGCCTTGCGACGATCACCAAAGCCCGGAGCCTTGACGGCAACGCTCTTGAAGGTGCCGCGAATCTTGTTCACTACCAAAGTCGCAAGCGCCTCGCCTTCGACGTCTTCGGCGATGATCACGAGCGGTCGTCCACCTTGCATCACCTTTTCGAGAACAGGCAACATGTCGCGCACGGCGGTGATTTTGTTTGAAACCAAGAGAATGTAAGCGTCGTCGATTGAAGCTTCCATTCGGTCGGTGTCTGTTGCGAAATATGGCGAGATATAGCCCTTGTCAAAGCGCATGCCTTCGACGAGGTCCATTTCCATTCCGAATGTTTGGCTTTCTTCGACTGTGATTACGCCGTCTTTGCCAACTTTGTCGATTGCCTCTGAAATCATTTGACCGATTTCGTTGTCAGCGGCCGAAATTGAAGCAACTTGAGCGATCTGCTCTTTGCTATCGACAACTTTCGCCAACGCTTTGATGCCTGAGACTGCTGCTTCAACGGCGGCCTCGATGCCGCGCTTCATGCTCATCGGGTTTGCGCCTGCGGCTACGTTGCGAAGACCCTCGTGAACCATGCTCCAGGCCAAGACGGTTGCCGTCGTGGTGCCATCGCCTGCAACGTCATCGGTCTTCTTTGCGACTTCTTTGACGAGCTCTGCGCCAATGCGCTCGTATGGGTCTTCGAGTTCGATTTCTTTGGCGATTGATACGCCGTCATTGGTTATGGTCGGTGCGCCCCACTTTTTGCTGAGCACGACATTGCGACCTTTTGGTCCGAGCGTGACGCGCACGGCATCGGCAAGCTTGTTCATTCCGGTTTCGAGACCACGCCGGGCTTCTTCGTCGAATGCAATGATTTTGGCCATGATTTGTTCCTCCGAATAATCTCAAGAATTCAAACTTTGAGAATTAGCACTCTATCTAGGAGACTGCTAAATCAAAACTAAAAGGCCTCAACTAGGCCATTTTCAGCCCCCGGCAACTGCCGGAATTATTGAAACCGTTTGGCCACTCGAAACTGAGGTTGCAAGACCTTGAAGATAGCGAACATCATCGTCGGCCACGAAAACATTGACGAATTTGTGCAAATTGCCCTCGCCATCGAGAAGACGGTTTGAAAAACCAGGATGAGCCAAGTTTAAATTTGCCAAAACCTCGGCAATGGTCGCACCCTCGACTTGCACCGTTGACACGCCACCCGATAGTGGTCGCAACGTGGTTGGAATTCTCACGGTCACGCTCATAACCAAAACGATATCTGCAAATTTTTGTCTTGCGAGCGTCTAATTTTTGCGCGCTGCGACAAACTCCGCAAGTTCGACCAAACGACCAATTGCGAAGCTATCTAAAGATGATTTGTTGATTGATGCGATTGCCTGCTCGACGAGCATCGAGATCTTTGTCTCAAGCATGCCCAAAGCCCCCGTGTCAACGATCACCTGCTGAATGTTCTCAAGAGCCGAGTTTGATAGTTGTGGTTCGCCAACTTTTTCGAGAATTTCTCGTTGAATTGGCGTCGCGCGTTCGAATGCGAGGGCCAAAAGTGGTGTGGGTTTTCCTTCACGAAGATCGTCACCAATTGGTTTGCCGGTAAGACTCGTTGAATCATCACCAAAAGCGCCCAGCACGTCGTCGCGCATTTGAAAAGCATCGCCGAGTGGCAAACCAAAACTAGAGAGCTCACCAAGCAAGACATCGGCCTGCTCTGGTGCCACCAAACTTGCACCAAGATGCAAAGGTCGCTCAACGGTGTATTTTCCGCTCTTGTAACGACAAACTCGTTCAGCTTTGGCCAGGTCTCTCTCACGCTGAGCCGAACCAAGCAAATCTAAATATTGGCCAAAATTGACCTCAATGCGCATCTCGGCCCAAATTTTTGAGGTGATCACATTTGCCCCAATCATCAATTGATCGGCATAGACAAATGCCAAATCCCCAACCAAAATCGCCGCACCCTCGCCAAATCTTCTGGCTTCGCCCACCCAATGACTATCGGCATGCTTGGTGATGAAGCGAATATGCGACGTGGGTTCACCGCGACGCATTGAAGATCCGTCGATGATGTCGTCATGCAACAAAGCCGAGGCATGCAAAAGTTCGAGCGCGACCTGACAGTTGAGCAATTGTTGCGAACTTTCATCACCACCGGCACCGACGAATGCCAATTGGCAAAACGCGGGCCGAAGTCTTTTGCCGCCAGCACCGACCAATCGGGTCAACTCGCCAAGTGGTGTGACCAAGTCGCGGTCGATTTCAGACCAACGACCTTGTTCATCATTCAAAAATTCACTTAGGCGCGATTCAACCCTCGAGGCGATCGACCCCAACCATGTTGGCGGATTAACTGACACGCCTAAAGGCTAGGCCACTTATTCTTTGGCTAAGCCCTTGACCACTTCTTCAATCTGAAGTTTTGCATTGCCGATTCTGTCGCGACAAAGTTCGATCAGGTGTGATGCACGCTGCACGTGCGCTGCGAGCTTGTCGACATCGACATCGTCACTTTCTAGCTCCTCGAGAATCGACTCAAGTTCTCCGAGCGCCTCGGAATAACCGATATTGTCATCGCCTTTAGATTTAGCCATGCTTGGTTCCTTTCGGTGAAACTTCAACGACAGTGCTAGATGCCGAGCCTTTGGCAAATGTCGTCACTAACTTGTCACCAGTTTTTATTTTGGAAACGTCACGAATTGTTTGGCCACTGGCATTTCGGGTGATGCTCCAGCCACGTGACATCGTAGTCACCGGGTCAAGTAAACGAACCCGCTCTGCAAATGTGTCGAGAGATTTCTTTTCAAGACGCAATATCTCATTAGGGCGATGCCTGATTCTCTGCGAGGTCATCGCCAAGCGCTTGCTGGCGCGAGCCAACGCATCCAAAACTTTGGATCCGATTTTGTTCGCACGATCTGCCAGTTGACCCGCAGACGACTCAAGTTCACGCATCGCCAAAGACGCGATGCCATCCCATGCATCTTCAGTAGACGCGACGAAATCGCGAACGAGTTCAATGATGGCAGTAGCGCATGCAGTCGGGGTTTTGTGAGATAAATGTGCGACCTCATCGGCAACGCTCACATCGATTTCATGGCCAATGCCCGTAAAAACAGGCAATCGACAGCCAGCGATAGCAGTGGCAATCTCGAGAGAGTCAAACGCCATGAGGTCATTCTTTGACCCTCCGCCGCGCACCAGCATCAAAACATCGAGATCATCTCGCGAGTCCATTTTTTTTAGGGCGCTGACGACCGAACTTATTGAATCGTCGCCTTGCATTCTCGCGTCATGAACAAGAATCGTGAATCCGATTTTTGAGTCTTTGAAAGTCTTCAAGACATCGGCATGGGCCGCGCTTCCAACACTTGTGACAATGCCAACCCGCAACGGCACGATCGTCAACTCAACGGTACGGTTGGCATCATAAAGTTTTTCGATCTTGAGTTTTCGAACGACCTCTTCTCGTTGGGCAATTAAGTCACCAAGTGTGAAACGGGGATCAATTTTTGTGACTTTAAAACTGAACCTGCCATTGCCCGAATAGAGGTCTGGCTCGCCAAATACGCGAACTTTTAGCCCGTCTGTAAGTTGCAAGCCACTTTCAGCAAGTTTTGGCTTCATTGCTGAATAGACCCCCTGCCAGATTGACGCACTCAAAACGGCTTTTTTGTCACCGACCTGCTCTACGAGTGTGAAATAAACGTGTCCTGGAATCCTTAGTTCTTGAATTTCGCCATGCAACCAAACACCTAGACCCAATTGTTTTTTTATGGCCTGATTGACCGTCTTTATGAATTCACTGACCGAAAAAGTGTCGTCTATCGACAATACGCTTGAGGTCTCGTGGCTCATCAACTAAACACTAGACGCAAGTTCGCTGGCATGATTATTGCGCTAACCATGCTTGCAAACATTTCTGCAGCGTGTTCTGAGCCAACGATCATCGGCTCATCTGAAGACACGATTGACGGTGGAGAGTTGGCTGCTAACAGTCAAGCACCGAACACATCTTCACCACCCCCGACCACGAACGAAGTTTCGTCTGACGCAATTGTCTGGAGCAAATGCAAAGATGACCCAAATGGCCGCAGTGAATGTGGTCAGCTTGCCGTGCCGTTCGATTATGAAAACCCGTCGATCGGGTCATTCACTTTGTTCTTGACGCGTTTGCCAGCCACCGACCCGAAATTCAAAATCGGCTCGATGCTCGTGAATCCAGGCGGGCCCGGTTTTGGCGGATCAGCAGTCGCCCGCGATGCGCAGTTTTACTTCAGTCAAGATCTGCTCGATTCTTTTGATGTCATCGGCTGGGACCCACGCGGAACCGGCAAGTCGACCCCGGCTGTGAATTGCATCGATCAATACGACGAGTATTTCGGAATCGACTCGACGCCCGAGACACCAGAAGAAAAACAGGCGATTATTGACATGAGCCAAAAGTTCAACGACGAATGTGTGCGTCGAAGTGGCGAAATCTTGCCATACATCTCTACCCAAGCCACAGCACGCGACATGAACTCAATACGTCAAGCCCTCGGCGAAGAAAAAATCACATATTTTGGCTTTTCATATGGTTCAGAACTCGGTGCAACCTGGGCGACGATGTTTCCTGAAACCGTGCGAGCCGCAGTTCTAGACGGTGCATCTGATCCAAATGCCACCTCTCTCGATCAAGGACTCGCCCAGGCCAAGGGTTTTGAAAAACAACTTGATGCATTTTTGGAAGACTGTTCTAAGCGTGCCTCTTGCGCGTTTCACAATGGTGGCAAAGCAGGCGAGGCGCTCGACAAACTCTTGGTTGATGTGGATGCAAAACCGATTGTCGTGAGCCCCGATCGCACCCCTGTAACCCAAGGCGTGATGTATACGGCGCTCGGCCAAGCAATGTATTCAGACACCCTGTGGCCACAACTTGAACGCGCACTGGCCGATGGTGTCAAAGGCAATGGTGCTGGTTTGCTCAAACTTTATGACGACTATCTGCAGCGCAAACCTGGTGGCACTTACGGCAACGAGCTTGAGGCATTTACGGCAATTTCATGTCTTGATGATCCAGGTCCAACAAGTGTTGCCGCCGTCGACGAACAAGTACCGGTTTTTGTCAAAGCTGCAAAAAGATTTGGTGCGAATTTTGCGTATGGATATTCGTGTGCACTTTGGCCCATTCCGCAGGTGAAGCGACTCGAGATCACGGGCAAAGGTGCTGGGCCGATCGTCGTTATTGGCACAACAGGTGATGCAGCGACCCCGATTGAGTCGTCACGCAACGCAGCAAAAGCCCTCGAGGGTGGGGTGTTTCTAACCGTAAAGGCAGATCAGCACACGGGTTATGGCTTGAATTTCTGTGTGATCAGCACGGTAGACAAATATTTGATCGAATTGACCGCACCGCCAGCCGGCAAAGTCTGCTCATAAATTTTTTTAGCAATATTCTCTAGCGACGCGATACCGCTTGATCAACACCCATTGCATTTGCCACACCAAGGCGTTGCGAAACAACCTCTTCGGGCATTCGTGCACCAGTCGAATCAGCAAGTCGAGTCATCATTTCAAAATTTGCAATTACTGCCGCTGCATCAATTGTCACAGCGACTCCTGCGGTTCTGATTAATTCTTCACGTGCCGACACAAGACTTGTATCGTCGAGTTCAGTCGCCGCAGTGGCAAAATTCAAAAGCTCGCGTGCGAACTTTATGTTTCTAGGACCAGTTGCTTCGCGCACACTTGCCAACTCGATTTCAATGCCCTGTTCGTTGCCGCTCCAACTGAGCATGCTGGCATGCGATGTGGTTCAATAAAAACACTCGCGCTGTTGTGAGACACGGGTGGCGACAAGCTCCATTTGAACGCGTGAAAGGGTGCCACGAGTCCAATTTGGGTCAACCATTTCTTTGTCGGGGATATATTGAGCATCAGCCATCGCCCAAATCAGTCGATTTGTGTCAGGCACCGCGGTAAACGCCTGAACTACGGCTGCTTCGATATCGGCAGGACCAACCACTGGCACCCAGTTGAGTTGAGCGGCAACTATGTTTGCTGGTCTTGATTTGTTTGGCTCACCTTTGATTACAGGCCCCAACTCGATTCGTGGCAGATCTAGTGCCCGACGAAAAGCACTGATGGGGGCAATTGTGCAGACGATGCCACAAAGTTCGACAAAAGCAAGGGGGTCAATTTCAACAATTACCTTTTCATACCAGTCACGGGTCAACGTGGCGGCGTGACGTGCAATGCGATAAACCACATCGTGGGCAATCTTTGGCGCAGTCAGAATTTTTGGCAATTTGCCCATGACCGTAGAGACACCAACCCACGGCGCCAAGGGTTCAGTTTCATCAATTGCTAATTGAGCGGTGAGTGCAAGTTCGCGCCGTTGCTCGCCTGTCCACCAGGTGCCTGGCCTAGAGATAGCTGCAACTGCGGTTTCGTGCGCACGCACCAGGTCTTGGCGCACATCACCAAGCAAAATAGTCGAATTGCTCACTGTCTAATCAGACTAGACGTATCTAAGTTTTCAAAATAAAAAATGGCGGAAGGGGTGGGATTTGAACCCACGGTAGGCCTAAACCCACGACGGTGTTCGAGACCGTTCCATTCGTCCGCTCTGGCACCCTTCCGTCTTGCAGGCTATCTAAGTTAGTCCAGCAATAATTTAAGAATTTATGAACTAGTAACATTAAGTCCATCATTAATCAAAATCTGCTGAACACCGAAAATCTTGCTGAACTTGCTGATAGCTACTCAAGAAATTTGCCGTTCCCTCACATAGTTATAGATAACTTCCTCAAAGATTCTTTATCACGCGATATCGCAATGGAATTTCCAAGGGAAAACGATGACCGCTGGATTCATTTTTCGCACTACAACGAAGACAAGCGTGCATTAACCGATTCAACCAAAATGCCTACAAAGATTTCTGAACTAATATCGAACCTTAGTTCGCCAGGATTCATCCAATTTTTGCAACAACTCACAGGCATCAAGAATTTAATTGCCGATCCAAGTCTTCAAGGCGGAGGAATTCATCAAACCAAAGCCGGCGGTTTTCTTAACATACATGCAGATTTTACGGTGCACCCACTCAATCGTTGTTGGCGCCGGAGAGTAAATTTACTCATCTATTTGAATCCCAACTGGCAAGAAAGTTATGAAGGTCATCTTGAATTATGGAC
>CAYOVI010000030.1:0-15556 GCA_964407365.1 uncultured Ferrithrix sp. | reverse complement strand
CGAGACCGAGTTGCAAGTCGAAGTCTTCAACAAAGATCAACTTCTGGCGATGGGTTGCGGCGGAATAATCGGGGTCAACCGAGGCAGCGTCAACCCGCCACGCATGGTGAAAATTTCATATCGCCCGGGTGCCAAAGGTTCGACGGCGAAGTCGAAACTGCCTCACTTGATTTTGGTTGGCAAGGGCGTGATGTATGACTCAGGCGGCATCAGTTTGAAGCCGAGTGATCCGAGCCACGCAATGATGAAAGCCGACATGAGCGGTGCGGCTGCGGTGTTGGCGACGATGAGCACACTTAAAACCTTGCGCTGCAAAAACCAAGTGACCGCATACATGATGTGCACCGACAACTTGCCATCGGGCAGCGCAATGGCCATGGGTGACGTGTTGACGATGCGCAACGGCAAGACAGTCGAGATTCACAACACAGACGCTGAAGGTCGTTTGATTTTGGCTGACGGCTTGTCGTTGGCTGCCGAGCAGAAACCAGATGCGATTGTCGACATTGCAACGCTTACTGGTGCCTGCGCACGCGCACTGGGGCCACATATGTCGGGTGTGATGGGCAATGATCAGCGTTTTGTAGATCAAGTTCTTGCTGCAGGGGCGGCAACCGACGAACAAATTTGGCAGTTGCCTCTCGAGAGAAAATATCGCACGCTAATCGACTCATACATTGCCGACATGAAAAATGTTGGTGGACCAGATGCCGGGGCGATAACAGCGGCTTTGTTTTTAGACGAATTCACTTCGGGTTTGCCGTGGGCGCACATCGACATCGCCGGGCCAATGTGGGCCGATGGTGATGCAGGCTGGTTGCAACGTGGCGCAACCGCCTATGGCACGCGTTTGCTGATCAACCTCGCTGAAAATTTTAAAAGTCGCTAAAAGATAGGCTATAAATAAAACCAGATGGGGGTATAAAAATGGGTCGTAGGTCTGTGTTTCTTTGTTTGGTGCTTGGAATATCGACATTGAGTTTGGTCAGTGTCGCCAATGCAGTCGTGGTCGACCCGGCCACCAAGGCGTGCCTCGACAAGACCATTGGGGCCACAGCCGCGAACAAAATTATCGCGGCGAAAAAATTGACGGCTACGCAAACTAAACAGGTTGCCAAATGCAAGAGCTCGTCGTCGGGCTCGGGCGGTGCTGCCGGCGCCGGTGGGTCGGCTGCAGGCTCGTCTAGCGACATGGTTCCCCTTACTTATGGGTTGTTGTCATATAAGACATCTCAGCGTGATGGCTTGGGAAACATTTCTGACCCGGCATTGTTGCAGATTGGCTCGACTTTGCGAATGTTTTTCAAAAATGGAAACGAACCGCAGATTCCACTTGCTGGTTTCGACAACAAAATTCACTCATATTTATCGACCGATAACGGCGTGAGCTGGACACTCGAAGCAGGCGTGCGAGTCGACGTTGGCTCGCCGATCACCGTGCGGGCCGCTGAGGCCGGAGGCTATGAAGCCTGGGCTTGGTCTGGGCCGGGTTCGGGCGGCGAAGTCATGTCGCGATACACATCGAGCGACGGCAAAGATTTCACCAAGGGTTCGGGCAGTTCGGTAAGCGCGGCTGCATGCAAGAGTGCCGATGGTGTCGCAGCCAATTTGTTGGGTGACCCACAAGTTGTGAAGGTTGCGTCTGGATATTTGGCTTATGCACATGACATGGCCTCGAATTCCAAGCCACCGTTTAAGCGACATGTGTGTGCAATGACCTCGCCAGATGGCGTTAATTGGTCGCTTAATGTCGCACAAACCTTCGCACCACAAAACGACGTGCAGACCAACCCCGAGACCTATCGCAATGCATCGGGTGTCATCGAACAGATTTTTCCGATCGACAAAATTTCGGGTTCGGCATCCATTCAGTCGGGCATGCAGGTGCGCACGTCGACCAACGATGGTGCGACATGGTCTTCGCTTTCAGAGTTGAGTTTCTTTGCTGCCGACCCAGAGCGAATTGACTTGTCAAACGGCGACTCGTTGTTGGCTTTTGGCAACTTTGACCATCGTCAAGGTGGTTTGCTTGCCGTAAGCAAAAAGATTTCGACTGGCTATAGAGCCAGTCGTAGTTCAACGATGGAAAAAATCGTCTGGACGATCAGCGGCGCAACAAAAGCAAACATCGTGATCAAGAATCTGTGTCGCGACAAAGACGAGACCAGCAACACCAGTTTTACGACGAGTGGCTCAAATGTCGTTGCGACATTTAGCGACTCGGGTGGTCAAGGCAACGGTTGCGTCTACGCTCTGATCGGCCCCGAAAAAGCCATCAAATAAACCCGAGCGCTTTGGCGCGCGGATGATTGCCCAGTTGTCTATGGCGCGGTGGTTGATGATGAGGTGTCGGTTGTGGCCGGTGGGGTTGTTGTCGGCGGCACTGTCGTAGTCGAAGTAGTTGTCGTGGTTGTAGTCGTTGGCGTTGTGGCGATTATGTAACGGTCGTAAAGTTCGCGCGCCAAGCGTTGGTGCAGTTTGGCGCGAGCCTGATAACCAGTCGGGGTCAGGTGCACTTTGTCCCAAGCCATCCATTTTGAGCGTTTGGCAATGGATGAATACCAGTCTTCGAGAACCAGATTCGGATACTCGGTCGCAAGGCGTGCAAGCACTTGATTGAACAAGACACTTCGCTTGGCGATCGCAGGCGTGTCGCGACGGTTGACGGTTAGCCAAGTGACGGGCACGTCGCCAATAGTCGTCATCAGATCGCGGATGATTAGTTCATAGACCTGTTCTTTGGTTTCAATCGCCACGTCGTTGCTGCCGAGGGCAACTATCACTGCATCGGCTTTGAGCCCGGCGTCGCTGAGTTTTTTGAAAGTCTTGACACCCGAATATTTCGTTGATGCATTGGGTGTTGGAAAGGCAACTCGGCGTGAATATTGACCGTCGATGACGATCGTTTTCCACTGGGCATCGGCTTCGATCAGTTTCATTGACTTGGCGAAATATTCGGTGCCCCAGGTGATGCTGTCGCCGAGAATCAACAGTGATGGCCCGTTGTTTGGGGTGAATGGCGTCGAGATGCCAGCACCGATGGTTATGCAGACCACGGCAAAAAGAAAAATTATGTTTCGAATACGCAAGAATCTATTTTTCATTTGTTTTGTTCGGCAATGAAACTAGTTTGCCCAGATGCGAAACACTACCGAAGGGCCCTTGAGTTGAAGCACCTCGTGCTGGCGCAAGATGCAGGCCTGGCCTTGATGCAGTGCATCAGAGTCGCCTTGCACGCACAAAAATAGTTCTACTTCGTGGTTTGCCTGAATTGTGGTGGCACTGTCAATAGTCATTTGCTGAACATGAAACGGTGAATTGTTGATTTGATAATCGACCGCGCTGTTGGTCGATTTGCGCTGTGAAACTTTGGTTGGCAAATGCGAGTCGATCATGGCGGTGGCGAAAAATTCACCGAGGTCGACGTGTTTTGTCGTAAAAGCGGCACGCATGACGTTGTCGCTGCTCGACATGACCTCGACCGCAACGCCACCCAGATATGAATGCACGTTGCCAGGCTCTAGATACATCGCTTCGCCGGCCTTGAGGGTGATGTGGTTCATCAACATTGCGATATATAAGCCACCAGTGTCGGCATAGAGTTCGCCAACTAAACGCAGATGATGGGGCAAGTTCGTGGGTGTTTTGTGATTTTTTTCTTCGAGTGCCCACCGCACGGTGTTTTGTAGACCAGTCAACTTGAGATGTCTGGCGAGTTCGAGCCAGCCGTGTTGTTCGGCAACGACAAGAGACTTTTCAATCGGCGCAAAGCCACACAACATTTCAAAGTCGCTGAGAGCACAAAGCAACTCGGGCTTTGAGTTTGTGTCGCGATAGACGCGATTGAACGCGGCGCGATCGATGCCCAAACTGTTTTCACGGGCAAAACCTGCAGCGGCCTGCGAATCAGTCGGATGAGTTTGAATCGAAAGTGGTTTGGCGACCGCAATAAGTTTGACCAAAAATGACAGATCGCCAACGACGCTCGATAGTGGCACGACGCCGTTGCCTGTTTGCACGGTTGCTTGACCATCGGGGTGGGTGCCAAACCAAAGTTCAGCCCAAGGTTTGGCGTCGCGTGGTCGGCCAGTGAAGTCGGGTAAGGCGGTGAAATCGCCCCAGTCATAATTTTTGAGAGCAGGGCTAATGAGAGTTGGCATGAGTGAATGAATTATTTAGGTGGCGGGCATTTTGTCGATGACTTGGCCAACCTCGTCGATTGCAACTTCGTTGGCCGAGCCAGAACGACGATTGCGAACCTCGACGACACCGTTTGCAACACCTCGACCAGCAATAACTATGCACGGGGTGCCGATGAGTTCGGCGTCTTTGAAGCGCACGCCGGGTGAAACACCCGCGCGGTCATCCAAAATGACAGTCAGATTCTTGGCGCTCAGTTGCTCGGCGATTTTTTCACCCGTGGGTGCAGTTTGATCGCCAGGTTTGCCTGCGATGACAATGTGAACATCTGCAGGCGAGACCGCCGGCGGCCACTTGAGGCCGAGTTCGTCGTGGTTGGCTTCGGCGATGGCGGCGACTGCGCGCGAAACGCCGATGCCATAACTACCCATTGTGACGATTTGAGTTTTGCCGTTTTGATCGAGCACCGTGAGACCGAGTGCTTCGGCATATTTGCGGCCCAGTTGAAACACATGGCCAATTTCGATGCCGCGACGAATGGTCAATTTTGCACCACATTTCGGGCACGCATCGCCATCGCGAACATCGGCAGCGTCGATGATGCCATCGCACGAAAAATCACGGCCATAGACGAGACCGGCGACGTGTTTGCCCGCTGAATTTGCGCCGGTTACCCACGAGCTGCCGATGGCGATGCTGCGATCGAGCAGATATCTGACACCACTTGCATTTTTTTCACCGAGTGCAGTTGGCCCGATATAGCCCTTGACGAGGTTTTTGTTTTTGGCGAAATCTTCTTCGGTGAAATCTATGATTTCGCACGGTGCGACCTGGGCCTCGAGTCGCTTCAAGTCGACATCGCGGTCGCCAGGCACGCCGACTGCGAGGGGTTCAATGCGCCCGTCGGGGTGACGCAAGTTGACGACAACATTTTTTAGCGTGTCGGCCGCGACCCATGGTCGATCAGGTCTTTTGAGATCGGCGCGTGAATTGAAAAGATCGACCAAGGTGGCAATAGTCGGTGTTGCTGGTGTGTCGTGCACGACCGCGGCGGCAAAACCTGAGAAGTTGATCTTTGCGGGTTCACCGACGCGAACTGCTTCGGTGTTTGCCGCATAGTCACATTTCGTGCAACTAACAAATGTGTCTTCGCCCGACTCGCACGGAAACAAAAATTCTTCTGATGCTGAGCCGCCCATTGCCCCCGACATTGCAGAGACGATTGCATAAGGCAAACCGAGTCGATCAAAGGTTCGCAAATAAGCGCTGCGGTGTGCGTCATAACTGCGCTGCAGACCGTCTTGATCGATGTCGAAGCTGTAAGAGTCTTTCATCGAGAATTCGCGGCCGCGCAACAACCCCGCACGTGGGCGAGCCTCATCGCGAAACTTGGTTTGAATCTGATAAAGCCAAAGCGGCAGATCTTTGTAACTGCTGTAGAGATCTTTGACGAGAAGCGTGAACATCTCTTCGTGGGTTGGCCCGAGCAAATAGTCGACGCCGCGACGATCTTGCAGGCGAAACAAATTGGGACCGTAATCTGTCCATCGACCTGTCGTCTCGTAAGGTTCGCGAGGCAACATCGCCGGAAAATGAACCTCTTGGGCGCCGATTGCATCCATTTCTTGGCGGATAATTGTTTCGACGCGCTTTAACGTGCGCAGACCAAGTGGCAACCACGTATAACCCCCGGGTGCGGCGCGACGGATATAGCCTGCTCGCACCAACAGCCGATGACTGGGCACTTCGGCATCGACAGGGTCATCGCGTAATGTGCGCAAAAACATTGTCGACATACGCAAAATCACGGGGCCTCACCTTGTGGCGCGTTGAATTGCGCCTCACGAAAACTTTACTAAAACCCCTATACTTGAAATGACCTTTAAAGTTCTAAGAACCGAAGGCGTGGGTTTAGGCCCACGCCTTTTGTTCTCTATCGGGTCTCGTTTTGCTTAGTCAAAACGGTGATTTGATAGCGGTTTAGCGGTGTTTTTATAGAAAGGAGAGAAACCTAATGATCGAGAGTGCAGTGCTCAAGCGCATCAACGAAATTGTCGCGCCGATCGTTAGCGATCTTGGCCTAGATCTATATGACGTCGAATTCGTCAGTGGCGTGGTGCGGGTTGTGGTCGACACAAAACCCGGTTTGATGGGCGAAAACGGCAAGCCCGCGGGTGTTGATCTTGAAAAAATTGGTTTGTTGACTCGATTGGTTTCGCGCGAGTTCGACCACGCCGAGCCGGTGCCGGGGCGCTACACGCTCGAAGTCACCAGCCCGGGTCTTGAGCGCAACTTGCGATTGCCGCGTCACTTCGTGCGTGAAATGAACAAAGTGGTCAGCGTGCGCTTGAACGCACCACACCAGTCGACCGGCGAGCGCCGCGTGCACGGTGTTTTGGTTGCCGCAGACGACGACCAAATCGTCGTGCGCAAAGAAGATGGCGTCGATGTCGTGGTTAGTCACGGGGCAATTGACCGAGCGAAAACAGTTTTCGAATTTGCACCCACATCTAAGCAAGACGCTCGTCACTCAAAGAAGAAAGTTTTGAAAAACAAGTTCGGCAATTCGACGGAGGCCAAAGCATCATGAGCAATTTAGACATGTCAGAAGCGCTGCGAATGCTCGCAGCCGACCGAGGTATTTCGATCGACGCACTGTTGCAGGTGCTCGTTGAGGCCTTGGCAACCGCCTATAAAAAGCGACAAGGCGCCGCAGAAGAAGTGATCGTGGGCATCAACCCAGACAACATGGACATCACCTTCACCGCCTATGACGTCGATGACGACGGCAACTGGATAAACGAGCGCGATGACACGCCCAAGAAAGACGAACTTGGTCGAATTGCCGCGGTGACGTTTCGCCAAGTAATGAGCCAGAGAATTCGCGAAGTTGAACGCGAGCGCAAGTTCGAAGAATATGCCAACCGCGAAGGCGACATCGTCTCGGGCACGGTTCAAAAAACCGACACTCGATATACGTTGCTCGATTTGGGTCGCGTCGAGGCTTTGTTGCCACAGGCAGAACAAGTGCTCGGCGAAACGCGCGAGCCAAATGCCCGCTTGAAGGCTTACATCGTCGAAGTGCGTCGCACACCAAAGGGCCCGCAAATCGTCGTGAGCCGCACCCACCCGGGTTTGATCATGCGTTTGTTCGAAATGGAAGTGCCCGAGATCGCCGATCGAATCGTCGAAATCAAATCGTGCGCGCGCGAACCCGGACAACGCACCAAGATCGCAGTTTGGTCAAACGACAAGGCAATTGACCCTGTAGGTGCTTGCGTTGGTGCGCGAGGCGGTCGCGTGCGCATGGTGGTCAACGAATTGCGCGGTGAAAAAGTCGACATCATTCCGTTCAGTGACGACAAGCGAGACTTCATCGCCAAGGCGATGTCGCCGGCCAAGGTCAGTGAAGTGCGCCTCAGCCCAGATGAAACCCAAGCCGACGTGATCGTGCCTGATTTTCAGTTGTCATTGGCAATTGGCAAGATGGGCGTGAACGCAACTTTGGCCGCGCGTTTGACCGGCGTGCGAATCGACATCAAGAGTGAATCTGAAGTTGCCGCCGAGGGCAAAGCCGTGGTGCGACGACCAGCCGAGGCGGCCGCCGAGCAGATTTATGCCGAAGGCGAATGGAAGACGAATCTTGAAACAGGTGCGATGGAGTGGCACGCTGCCGATGGTTCGATTCTCAGCCAAGAACAAGTTGCCGCACAATCAAACACCACGACTGAAGAATCACGAGGCTAAACACTTTGCCTAAAGCCAAACGCGTTCATGAGATCGCTAAAGAACTCGGGATGACCAACGCTGAGGTCATTGACCTCAGCGGAAAACTTGGCATAGGTGTAAAAGGTCCTGCGTCGACGATTATCGACGCGCAGGCAGACCGAATTCGCGCTCGCGCCGAGCGAGAAGGTTTGATTCGCGACAAGCAACCAGAAGAAGTTTCTGACAAGCCGGCAAAAAAGACGGCTGCGAAAAAAGCTGCAGGTGCAAAAAAGGCGGCCGGCACGAAGAAAGCCGCTGGCGCCAAAAAAGTTGCCGCCAAAAAAGGTGAAACTGCCGAAGAAGTTGAACCAGTCGAAGCCAAAAAAGACGAGGCGCCATCTGTCGAAAGTGTGGCGCCAAAGGTTTCGTCGACCGAACATGTTGCCCCGCGTGAAAGCGAAGGCGGTGCGGGCCGTGTGGTTTCGTCGGCTCAACCAAATCGACCAGGTGTCACGACGAGCGCGCCGACAACTTCGCGACCAATGCCAACACGACCGAGCCAGCCGTTGCAACCTCAACCAATGCGACCTGTGGCGCGCACGCCACAACAACCGCCGCGACCAAGTGCGCCGGGTTCACGACCAATTCCGCCGCCACCAGGTTCGTCGCGACCAATTCCGCCGCCACCAATCAATCGCCGACCCGAGGGTGGCGTTACGCGACCGCCGTTTAATCGCCCGCCACAGCGCACGGGTTCGATGTCGACGAACGCACGCACAGGAAGAATTCCGGCTTCGCAACTCGGACGCGGACCAGGTGGCCCGGGTGCACGCCCCGCACCAGATCGTGGTGCGCCGGGTCGACGACCAGGTGCACCAACTGGTGGCCGTGGCTCGGCCCTAGGTCGCACCGGCCCAACTGGCCCGGGTGGAAGACCTGGTGGCGGCCGTGGCCCTGGTGGCGGTCAGCGTCGTGGGCCACGCAAAAAAACTCGTGGTGAGCGTCGTCGCGAGTTTGACGAGCAGATGCTGCAGGCGCCGACAACTTATACACCGAGCACCACACCACCACCTGAGGGCATAGTCGTCATTGAGCGCGGTTGCTCGTCGCAAGAATTTGCACCGAAACTTAATCGCACGCCAGCCGACGTGGTGCGCTTTTTGCTCGAACACGGTGAAATGGTGACTGCAACGATGACCCTCGTGGACGAACAAATGGAGTTGTTCGCACTCGAAATTGGCGCAGAAATTTTGCTCGTCGACCCAGGTCAGCAAGAAGAACTCGAGTTGCAGGCGATGTTCGACGACTCTGACGACGACACGCCAGAGCTGCAAGAAGTGCGTCCACCGATCATCACGATCATGGGTCACGTCGACCATGGCAAGACGACACTTCTCGACAAGATTCGAAACGCCAACGTCGTCGCGGGTGAGGCGGGTGGCATCACCCAGCACATCGGCGCATATCAAATAGAAAAAGACGGCAAGAAAATAACTTTCATCGACACACCAGGTCACGCGGCATTCACCAAGATGCGTGCGCGCGGCGCAGGTGTGACCGACATCGTGGTTCTGGTGGTGGCGGCCGACGACGGCGTGATGCCACAAACCATCGAGGCGATCAACCACGCTCGAGTTGCCAACGTGCCGATTGTGGTTGCGCTAAACAAGATCGACAAGCAAAATGCCGACGTGCAGCGCGTGTTGGGTGGTTTGGCCGAGCAACAATTGACCCCAGAGTCGTGGGGTGGTGACACGATTGTCGTCGAGATGTCGGCACAGAGCGGTCTTGGCGTTGACGACTTGCTCGATCAACTAAATGTCGTGGCAGAACTCGAAGAACTAAAGGCAAACCCGACTGGTCGCGCCAAAGGTGTCGTGCTCGAGGCCCAACTTGACGTGGGTCGCGGACCAGTGGCGACGATTTTGGTCGACAAGGGCACGCTCAATGTTGGCGACCCGATCGTTGCTGGTGCTGCTTGGGGCAAAGTGCGTGCACTCATCAACGACCGCGGCGAGCAGGTAAAGCATGTGGGGCCGTCGTCGCCAGTGCAAGTTTTGGGTCTGTCGGCGGTGCCTAGTGCAGGTGAAGAATTCAGATCAGCACCAGATGAGCGCACGGCGCGCACGGTTGCCGAGGCGCGCGAACAACGATTTAGGGCGCTCAATCAACGCGGAGACGCACGCGTTCAGCGTGGCGTGAAGCTCGAAGATATTTTCACCCAAATTCAAGCCGGCGAAGTCGCAACCCTGAACGTGATCGTCAAGGCAGACGTGCACGGCTCGCTCGAGGCAGTAACCGAAAGTTTGCGAAAACTCGAGCGCGACGACGTGCGAGCAGCCTTTGTTCACCGTGGCGTCGGCACGATAACCGAAAACGACATTTCTTTGGCTGCAGCAACGAACGCAACGTTGATCGGCTTCAACGTGCGACCAGACAGAAAGATTCGTGAGCTGGCCGAGAGTTCGGCAGTCGAGATTCGCACCTATGAGGTGATTTATAAACTGCTCGAAGATATCGAAAAGGCGATGAAGGGCATGCTCGCACCAGAGTTCGTCGAGGTTGTCACGGGCGAGGCCGAAGTGCGCGAGATCTTCAGGGCGCCAAAAGTCGGCGCGGTGGCTGGTTGCGCAGTTGTTTCGGGTGTCGTCACGCGTGGTTCACGCGTGCGGTTCTTGCGCGATGGCGCAGTTATCTGGAAGGGCAACATCAACACCTTGCGTCGATTCAAAGACGATGTCAAAGAAGTGCGCGAGGGTTTTGAGTGCGGCATCAGCCTGACAGACTTCCAAGATTTGAAGCCTGGTGACGTCATCGAAACATATGACCTTAAAGAGGTAGAGCGAGTCTGAGGCGTCTAATCTGTCTTTATGGCAGATTTAGAATTTTTCTTTGATCCGGGTTGCCCGTGGGCATGGGTGACCTCACGATGGGTGACAGAGGTTTCAAACCAAAGAAATTATGAAGTCGCCTGGAAGTTCATATCGCTTTCAATGATCAACACCGATCGCGGATATGCGGCCAACGACGACTATCACAAAATGGTGCACGGTTTTGGCCTGAAGGCACTGCGCGTGGCGTCTGCGGCACGAGCCGCGGGTGGCAACGAGGCGGTTGCCAAGTTTTACACCGCGATTGGCACGACGATTCATAACGAGAAGCGTCGCGAAGGTTTTGACACCGACCCGCAGAAATTTTTGACCGATATCTTGGGCAGGTTTTCTCTGCCGACCGAATGGGCAAAGTCGCTTGACGACGAAACCCACACACCGGTGATTCGTTTTGAAACAGATCTTGCACTCTCGCGCACCGGCAAAGATGTTGGCACGCCGATTTTGACATTCAAGCCGGGCACGCCCAACGAGGGAAGTTTTTTTGGTCCGGTGATATCGAAGATTCCGCGGGGTGAGGCGGCGCTCAAGTTATGGGACGCCGTCGAGACGATAGCCACGACATCAGGGGTTGCCGAGTTGAAGCGCTCAATTCGCGGTGCTTTAGACTTTTCGTAATTTCAATGACAAAGTGAGGGTTTCGTGAAAGTTGTTTATTCACCGTCGCATTTGTTGCACAACCCCGAGGTCGAAATTGAGCGTTCGTCGGCACACTCGCCGTTCGAGCACACGGGTCGCGCCGAGAAAATTCGTGAAACATTGGCTGCCGACAAGGCATTTGACTTTGTCTCGCCAACAGCGTGGGGCACCGACCCGATAACAAAAGTTCATAACCCCGGGTTGTTGAAGTTTCTTTCGACCGCTTGGGCCGATTATCAACGCGACGTCAAAGAGTCGCGAGAGGTCGTGCCAGACATGTTTTTCAGGTCGAATCTGCGCCAAAGCATGGGCGACCGTGTCGAGCCTGAGTCGGTGAACGCAAAATTGGGTTGGTGGTGTTTCGAGACGACCACGCCGCTGACGGTTGGCACCTATGAGGCGGCACGCGGTGCGGTTGATGTGGCGATGAGCGCGACGAAAATTGTCTTGGACGGAGAAAAAAATAGCTACGGCCTTTGTCGGCCACCGGGGCACCACGCCACGACCGATTTGTATGGCGGCTATTGCTTTTTCAACAATGCGGCTATCGCGGCCCATCACGTGGCGAGCACGACTGGCACCAAGGTGACGGTGCTCGACGTGGACTATCACCATGGCAACGGCACGCAACAAATTTTTTATGAGCGCGACGACGTGCAATTTGTTTCGTTGCATGGCGACCCCGCTCGGGCGTATCCGTATTTCACGGGATATGTCGACGAAGTTGGCTCAGGCAAAGGTCGAGGTTCGACGCTGAATGTGCCGCTTGCCGCGCGCACAGATGACGACTCTTATGTCAAGGCTCTAGAGCGGGCTTGCGAGAGCATCAAAAAATTTGGGCCATCGATGATCATTGTTTCGCTTGGTCTTGACACATTTGTGACCGACCCGATAAGTGACCTGGCTCTAACGACGCCGGGCTATGACAGATGCGGTGCCTTGGTTGGGGCGCTTGGCGTGCCGACCGTTGTCTTGCAAGAGGGCGGCTATGACGTAAACGCGTTGGGCGTCAACGTGCAGTCATGGCTGCACGGGCTTGCTCGTGCGAGTTGAGAGCGTTTAAAAAATTTTGCGACTAATGCTCGCGTAGATATTTTTCGAACTCAGCGGCAATCTCGTCGCCACTGGGAATCGGCGCACCAAAATTAATTTCAGTCGTGCCGTTGGCGATTTGCTCGTCAAATGCCTGTTCGAGCTGGGTCAACATCTGTGAGTGCTCGTTGTTGCCGGCAATCAATTGATCAAGTCTTTCGCGTTGGGTCTTGGCTTGTTCACGCATCGCAGATGCATCAAGTGAAATGCCACCCGTGTCGCAAAGTGCGGCGAGCAGCGCCGCCGAGGCCGCCGGATAAGGCATTGACGCCACATAGTGAGGCACGCGAGCCCACAGACTTAGCGCTTGAATCTTGCGATTGTGCAGGGCGTGCTCGATGGCTGCTGCCATGCCCGCTGGCACATCAACCGAGCTTTTGAGATATGGCAGGCTCGCGACCAAATCTTTGTCGGGCGATGTGCACGAAATATAGACCGCCCGCGTATGGGGCGTGGCAAACGGGTAGGCACCGATGCCGATCATGCGTCGCACACCGAATTGAACGCTGATGTCGGCAATTGTCTCGGCAAAGAGATTCCAGTGGGTGTCAGGCTCGGGGCCGGTCAACAACAAAATATCTTTGTTGTTGATGTCGCGACCGAGGGCGATCTCTGGGTTTGACCAAACAAGTTTGGTGTTGACCCCTTCGCGCAACTCCATGATCGGGCGGCGGGCGCGAAAGTCGACAAAGGTGTCGATGTCAAAGTCGATGATTTTTACCGCACTTGTTTCGCTTGCCACTAGTTCGATGGCGCTATTGGCAGCAGAACTCGTGTCTATCCAGCCAGTCATCATCACGACCAATAGCGGATCTTTGATCTGCGGCAGAGTGCCGATAATTTTGTACGGCTTGTTCATCAAGTGATTTCAGTTTAGGCGTGAGAGCGCAGACTCGGCACTATTAGCCGCGGCCTCGGTCTGCAACTTGAACGGCTCAAGATCGGCTGCATTTTTTTCACCCAGCGCACCGCCCAAATATCGCGCATAAACGCCTTCGACGATGCAGGCGAGTTTCCAATATGCAAACGCGCGATAAAACTCGATATTTGTCACATCACGACCAGTTTTCAACGCATAGCGATTTATCAGATCGTTGCGGTTCAAAAAACCTTTGACGGTGGTGTATTGAGACATCCACGGCGAAGCTTCGTCATCAGGGCCCGTCCAATAGACGGTGAGCAGACCTAGGTCGGCAAGTGGGTCACCGAGTGTGCAAATTTCCCAGTCGAGCACCGCCTGAATTTCACCTTGCGAACTGACGATGCAGTTGTCGAGTCGATAGTCGCCGTGCACGATCGTGGCCGGGCCTTGATCTGGTATGCGTTTCAAAAGTTCGTCGTGCACGCGGTCGACGACTTTGAGTTCTCTGGTTTTTTGCGCGTTCCATTGGCCATACCAACGCTTAAGTTGTCTCGCGATATATCCCTCGTGTCGGCTGAAATCATTTAGCCCGACTTTGTTTAGGTCAACGGCATGAATCTTGGCCATCGTGTCGACGAGCGATTCACTGGCTTTGCCACGTGTCGTTTGGGTCAGCGCGCTCTCGGCAATAGCCGCATCGCGCACGATGTGACCGTCGACGAAATTCATCACGTAAAACGGTGCGCCATTGACCTCGATGTCTGTGCAAAGGCCTCGGGTTCGGGGCACGGGCACGTCGGTGTTTTGCAATGCCGAGATCATTTTGTGCTCTCTGCCCATGTCGTGGGCGCTGGCCAGGCCGTGACTCAGTGGTGGTCGACGCAAAACATAGTGATTTTGCTTGGCGTCGCGCACCGAAAAGGTGAGATTTGAGTGACCCCCGGCGATGAACTCAAAGCTGAACGGTGCGGTTGCGCCATCAACATTTGCCTCGAGCCAAGTTGAGACTTTTTCTAAATTGATGCCACTGCTAACTGTGTCGCTCACCACCAAGCAACCTAGTTAATTTTTATCGGCCGTCGCCACTTGCGAGCCGGGTTGACCGGCACTGTAAAGTGGCGACATGGCCATTGACGTAAAAGATTCGACTTTTCAAAAAGATGTAATCGAAAAATCAATGGTCACACCCGTAATCATCGATCTATGGGCCCAATGGTGTGGGCCTTGCAAAACTCTTGGACCAATACTCGAAAAACTGACTGCAGCCACCAACGGCAAAGTCATTTTGGCCAAAGTCGATGTAGATAGTTGCCCGCAGATTTCTCAGGCCTTTCAAGTGCAGTCGATTCCGGCGGTGTATGCGATGAAAGAAGGAAAGATTGTCGACGGTTTTGTTGGTGCGCAATCTGAACATGTCGTCGAGCAGTTCATCAAAAACTTGTTGCCAGAACCAGTTGTTGTGGACGTAAAGGCGTTATTGGCAAAAGGCGACGAAGAAAGTTTGCGCCAAGCCCTTGCAAGCGAGCCCACCAACGAAAGCGTGGTCGTGGCTTTGGCTGATTTATTGACTGCGAGAAAAGATTGCTCGGCGGCCCTCGAATTGTTGAAGACCGTGCCCGAGACGCACCGAGTGCAAGCCGCAATCGCCGCGGCAAAGGCTGCATTCGTGCCGCACGACGACTTTGACAAGCAATTGAGCGAATTGTTGATAAGGGTGAAGACCGACGAAGAGGCAAAAAAAGAGTTTCTTGAATTGTTGGCAAAAATGGGGCCCAATGATCCCCGCACAGCCGACTATCGCAAAAAATTGACGGCCCGTTTGTTCTGATTTTGCCTCTTGTCGAGGCTCGCGCCCACATGGGGTGATGAAAAAATTTTTAAGTTTCGTGATCATTTGTTTGGTTGGTGTCACGGCTTGGTGGTTGGTGAGAGTGCCACCGCCGCCACCTGAAGCAAGTTTGAGTTTTGCTTCGACGACGGTTTTTGCCAGCCCGCCCTCTGGCGTGGGGTTTGAATCGACTTCATCTTTGCCGCCACAGATGATCACGGTGCATGTTGCCGGTGCGGTGAACAAACCAGGGGTCTACCGATTGCGATTTGGGGCGCGAATAAATGACGGCGTCATTGCCGCAGGTGGGGCAACACGTTCAGCCAATGTTGACGTGGTCAATCTGGCAACTGTGTTGAACGACGGCGAACAGATCTATTTGCCAAAGCGCGGTGA
>CAYOVI010000029.1:0-16325 GCA_964407365.1 uncultured Ferrithrix sp. | reverse complement strand
TACAGCGCCGGCGGCTGGGAAGCCGCAACCGTGCGCGTGTTGCCGACCAACAAGGTGCAGGTCATCACTGGCACCTCGCCCCATGGCCAGGGACACGAAACATCTTGGGCAATGATTGCCGCAGAAAAACTTGGCGTCGCCCCAGAAGATGTCGACGTGTTGCACAGCGACACGGCAATCTCGGCTTTGGGTCTTGACACGTATGGCTCGCGCAGTTTGCCCGTGGGTGGTGTGGCTATCGCGCTTGCCTGCGACAAGGTGATCGAAAAAGCAAAACTTATCGCGGCCCATCAACTTGAATGTGCCGCAGAAGACCTGCAGTTCGTCAACGGCACCTTCAGCGTGAAGGGCTCACCCGACCGCGCGTTGCCGCTTGCAGCGATCGCTTTTGGTGCATTTACGGCCCACAACCTGCCAGATGGCTGCGAACCAAACCTTGAGGCGCAAGTTTCATATGACCCACCAAACTTTTCGTGGCCGTTCGGCACGCACATGTGCGTAGTCGAAGTCGACACCGAAACAGGCGCGGTGAAAATCTTGAAATATGTCGCAATCGACGACTGCGGCAATCAAATTAACCCGCTAATTGTCGAGGGCCAGGTGCACGGAGGCGTTGTGCAGGGCATTGCCCAAGCACTTTATGAAGAAGCCGTCTATGACGCTGACGGCAACTTGAAGACTTCGACGCTTGCCGAATATTTGGTGCCTGCAGCCAGCGATGTTCCGGCAATTACTACTGGTCATACCGTCACGCCGTCACCAACGAATCAACTCGGCGTCAAAGGCATCGGCGAAGCGGGCACTATCGGCGCGGCACCAACCGTGATCAACGCGATCATCGATGCGTTGTCGGGATTGGGTGTCACTTCGATGGCGATGCCTGCATCACCTCAAACGGTGTGGAAAACAATTCAAGAAGCAACTCGTGGAGGTAAGAAATGATTCCGGCAGCATTTGATTACAAGCGGGCGTCATCTGCCGCCGAGGCCGTTTCGCTCGTCAGCCAATATGGCAGCGATGCCAAGTTTCTCGCGGGCGGCCACAGTTTGTTGCCGCTGATGAAGTTGCGACTTGCTCAACCATCGATGCTGATCGACATTGGTCGCGTCAAAGATTTGTCATACATCAAAGATGCGGGCAACCACATCGCCATCGGTGCCCTTACGCGTCACATGGATGTTGAGACTTCGAAAGTTCTGCACGAACACGTACCGCTGCTCAGCCATGCCGCGAGCCACGTTGGTGACGCCCAAGTGAGACATCGTGGCACGATTGGCGGGTCGATCGCCCATGCCGACCCGGCAAGCGACCTGCCTGCAACGACCCTCGCATTGGGTGCGACTTATGTCGTGCAAGGACCAAAGGGTCAGCGCGAAATTGAGGCCTCGAAATTCTTCAAAGGCTTTCTCGAAAGCGACTTGGCAGCCGATGAAATGTTGGTCGAAATTCGCGTGCCAAAAATGAAGGGCGCCGGTTGGAGCTTTCAGAAGTTCAATCGTCGCGCCCAAGACTGGGCAATCGTCGGTGTGGCCGCATGGCATCGCAAAGGCGAGGCCGGTGTGGCACTCGTAAATATGGGCTCGACACCAATCTTGGCAACTAGCGTGGCCAATGCAATCGCCAAGGGTTCGTCGATCAGTGACGCAGCGGCCCTGGCCTCGAACGAGGCAGACCCCCAAAGCGACTTGAATGCCTCAACCGAATATCGCAAGCACTTGGCATCTGTCTTGGTGCGACGAGCACTAGAGGCAGCGTCTAAATAATTTCTTAGATACTTATCTGCGCGGCTGAACGGGTCGCAATATAAGGCTTGAAATAATTGGCGCGAATCTCGTTATGCAACGCATTTTCGTCATATACACGCCAACCTTCAACGTCATCGAATGTCGCAGAAATCAAATAGTTTGCATTCGTCGGGGCGGAAACCCCGAGATCAGGGCCGCAGTGATAACTGCGCACGGTCGGAATCTGCTTGACCATCTCGCGCAACACCTTCGTGACAACCTCGTGATAATTGGGTGGCACTTGGTCGTTCCAAGTGATCGCCACGACGTGCTGCAACATCAGATCAACCCCGTGTAGGCACCGCCGTCGACTTGCAAGTTGACCCCGGTGATGAATCTCGCAGACTCGCTGCACAAAAATGCAACTACGCTGCCAAAATCTTTTGGATCACCTACAAAACCCGCGGGAATATCGAGAGACTTAGCATCTGGGGTCGAACCATAAAGTTGTCTGATGCGATCAGTGTCATGGGTGCCGGGTTGCACCGTATTGACTGTTATGCCGTCGGCTGCGACTTCGCGAGCGACGGTCTTGAGAAACCCGGTGAGTCCGGCTCGAGCAGTGTTTGACAGAATCAGGTTTGCTATCGGCTGACGCACGGCAATCGATGTGACTGCGACCAATCTGCCCCACTTGCGTGACTGCATTTCGGGCACGACGAGCTTTGTCATTGCAATCATCGACATCAAACCATTCTCAAAGGCCTTGCCATAACTTTCAACATCGGTAGAGGCAAATGTGCCCGCAGGTGGACCACCACTATTGAGAATCAAAATATCGATGTGTCCCAATATCTTTGAGGCTTGGGCAACAAAACTCTCGCCGCCTGCAACCGAAGAGACATCGCACGAAACACCAACACTCGATTTGCCAATTACTGTGGCGGCCTTCGACGCCCGAGTTGCGTCACGACCACACAAAACGACTCGCACACCCTCGTTGGCCAGAGCCTGTGCGGTGGCAAAACCAAGACCCGCAGAACCCCCAGCCACTGCAGCGGTGCGACCAGCCAACCCAAGATCCATAGGCATTTAGGCTAGTTCTGACGGGCCCACCCAGCCTTAGAATTAGCCCTGTTAGGTGGTGAGACCCAATGGACCGATCGGCAATTTCGCCGCGGTCGAGTGAGCGTTACCTTGATGCGATAGCCGACGCGGAAACATTTCCGTATTGGTTAGACGACGTCGACGAGCCCGACTCGAACCCCACTGCAGTTCACGACGAAGACTGCGATCTATGCGTGGTCGGGGGCGGCTTCACCGGCCTTTGGACAGCCATCATCGCCAAACAGCGCGACCAAAACCGTGATGTCGTGCTGATCGAAGCGCACGAAATCGGCTCGGGTGCGAGCAGTCGCAATGGCGGCTTCATGGATTATTCACTGACCCACGGCATCGCAAACGCTCAAGAAAGATTTCCCGATGAGGTCGCAATTCTCGAACAACTGGGTCGCGAAAACTTTGTCGAGATCGAAAAAGTCGTTCGCCAATATGACATCGACTGTGATTTTGAACGCAATGGCGTAATCGAAGTTGCAAGCAATTGGCACACCGAAAACTACAACGAAGAACTATACGAAGACTTTTTGCAACTGCGCGACCTGGGTCACGACGTCGAGTGGCTCGATCGCGACGCGATTCGTGCCGAGGTTCACTCGCCCGTCTTTACCGGCGGGTTATGGACAAAAGACTCTTCGGCGCTTGTCGACCCTGCGCGATTGGCTTGGGGTCTAAAACGGGTTGCACAAACACTCGGCGTAAGAATTTATGAAGACACTCGGGCAATCGATCTAAACGAAACAAAGAAAAAAATCGAGGTCGATACGCCCTTGGCAACGATCAAGGCAAACTATGTTGCGTTGTCGACCAACACTTCGAAACCCCTTGTGCGAAGAGTCAGCAAATATATCGCACCCGTATACGACTACTGCTTGGTTACAGAGCCACTGACTGCAGATCAACTCACAAGCGTCGGTTGGCGAAATCGTCAGGGTCTCGCCGACTGCTCAAATCAGTTTCACTATTTCAGACTCACGGCCGACAACAGAATTTTGTGGGGTGGATACGACGCAATTTATTATTTCGGCGGCCAGATGGACCGCGAACTCGAATCTCGACCCGAATCGTGGGCGATGCTTTCGCGACAATTCTTCAATACGTTTCCCCAACTCGAGGGCGTCAAGTTCTCGCATATGTGGGGTGCCCCCATCGACACGTGCGCGCGTTACAGCGTGTTTTGGGGCACGCAATTCGACGGTCGCGTTGCTTATGCGCTCGGCTACACGGGTTTGGGCGTGGCCGCATCGCGATTTGGTGGCGAGGTGATGCTCGATTTGCTGGCCAACGAAAAGACTCGCGCCACACAAACAGAGTTCGTCAAGACAAAGCCAAGAGCGTTTCCGCCTGAGCCTTTCAGATTTATCGGCATTCAGATCACGCGCTGGTCGCTTGACTATGAAGATCGAACGGGCAAGCGCAATTTGTGGCTTCGTCTACTTGATCGCTTGGGCTTGGGCTTTGACTCTTGATCTTCTAGCCTGACACCATGAGTTTGCAGTCAGTCGCCGATGTGCGAGGCGCACTCGACGAGCACAACTACCTAGCGAGCGATGGTCTTGCCACGGCGGTTTTTCTCGCCATCTCGCTCAATCGGCCCTTGTTGCTTGAAGGCGAAGCCGGCGTCGGCAAAACCGAATTGGCAAAAGTCTTGGCGACTATTCGCAACAGCAATTTGATTCGATTGCAGTGCTATGAGGGCATCGATTCGGCCCAGGCGATGTATGACTGGGACTATTCACGCCAGTTGTTGCATCTGCGCACCGTCGAAGCAACTGGTGAGGCAACTTCGATCGGTGCCGAAAAACTCGAAGGCCAGCTCTATAGCGAGCGTTTCTTGATTCGACGCGCTCTTTTGCAGGCCATCGACCAACACACCGGAGTTTCGCCGGTTTTGTTGATCGACGAAATCGACCGGGCCGACGACGAATTTGAGGCATATCTGCTCGAGGTTCTCTCAGATTTTCAAATCACGATCCCCGAACTCGGCACTTATAAAGCCACCACACCACCGCTGGTTGTCTTGACATCTAACCGCACCCGCGACGTGCACGACGCACTCAAGCGTAGATGTTTATATCACTGGGTCGATCACCCCAACTTTGATCGCGAGGTCGAAATCGTCAAGCGTCGCGTGCCCCAAGTCGCCGAGACGCTCGCCCGACAAGTTGCAGCAGCAGTCGAGACGCTGCGCAAGATGCACCTATATAAACCGCCGGGCGTGGCAGAGACCATTGACTGGGCAACTGCACTTGGTCGGCTTGGCGTGGGTGAACTCGACGAGTCTGTGGTGCAGGCAACGCTTGGAACAGTGCTCAAATATCGCGAAGATCACGAGCGCGTGCGCGAAAACGGTGTGGCCAATCTTGTCAAACAAGCCTTTGAACGGGGCTTGTACAACAACTGATGACGACATCTGAGTCGCCGGCCCACAAAATGGCGGTGACCTTCGCGCGCATCTTGCGTGGCGCCGGGGTCGAGGTGCCACTCGATTCGGTCATCGTGTTTGTCGGTGCACTGGGCAAAATTGGTCTTGCCAACCGCGACGATGTCTATTGGTCTGCTTACTCAACTTTGATTCGCCGACACGAAGACACGCCGATTTTTGACCGAGCATTTGCCGTGTTTTGGGATCAAATGATCGCTGTCGACACTGCGACTTTCGAAGAACAGACCGAGTCGGTGACGCTGCTGATCGACAGTGAAGACGCCTCGAATAACGACTTGAATGCCGAACCAATCGACAAAAATGAAAACACGATCACACTACGTTTTTCAAACATTGAAACGTTGCGTCACAAAGACTTCGCTGCCTACAACCAAGACGAGTTGCGTGAAGCAGATCAATTCATGTCAAGTCTTAAACTTGCGGGGCCACCTAAACGATCACTACGACAGCAAAATTCACATCGCAAAGGCACGAGACAAGACATTCGTCGCACCATGCGCGCAGTTTTGCAAAACGACGGCGAACCTATAGAGAGATACTGGCTTGAGCCGAGCACCAAACTGCGTCGACTCGTCGTATTGCTAGATATCTCGGGCTCAATGGAACCATACGCAAGAGCACTATTGCGCTTCATGCACGCTGCAGTGGTCGGTCGTCAACGCGTAGAGGCCTTCACTCTCGGCACTCGCCTGACTCGCATCACCAAAGAACTCGCTAATCGCGACCCCGATCGCGCGCTGGCTCGCACTTCTGCCCAAGTTTCAGACTGGAGCGGCGGCACAAGACTCGGCGAATGTCTGCAGAGCTTCAACGACATTTGGGGGGTTGGCTCACTTGCACGCGGTTCGATTTTTGTGATTCTTTCAGATGGCTGGGACCGTGGCGAACCGCGTGTTTTGGCCGAGCAGATGTTGCGCTTGCAACGGGTCGCATATCGAGTGATCTGGGTGAATCCGCTCAAAGTAAGCCCGGGCTATGCACCTCTTGCACGTGGCATGGCGGCTGCAATGCCTTATATTGATGACTTCGTCGAAGGACACTCTCTCGAAGCCCTTGATGAGTTGACCCAAATCATCTCGCAAGAATCAAGAGAACATCGAAAGGTTGCGAGCCATGCGTGAAATTTTGAGTGACATCGACCGTTGGCGAGCTCAAAACAAGCGAATTGCAGTGGCGAGGGTCGTCGATATCGAAGGCTCAGGGCCCCGCGACCCGGGCGCAGCCATGGCAGTCAATCAAGACGGCGAAGTTTGTGGTTCGGTTTCTGGAGGCTGTGTTGAAGGTGCGGTTGTTGGTGAGGCATTAGAAATATTGAACAGCAACAGCCCGGGCAGACTAGTTAAATTCGGCTATTCAGATGATGAGGCATTTGCAGTTGGTCTCACCTGCGGCGGCACGGTTCACCTTTTCATTCAGCCTCTGACTTGGTAGCAGCATTGCCATGATCTATTCAGCACTTGCCGACAAAATTCGAAAGAACAAGCCGGTTGCATTGCTGACCGTGATTGACGGTCCAAACATTGGCGCGACTCTTTTGGTTGCGCCAGACCAAGACAAAACTGAAAGCCTTGGCACACTCGGTGACGGCGAACTTGATCGAGTTGCATCGCGAGATGCGCTCGGCGAACTCGAAGCGGGTCGAACAAGCGTGCGTAACTATGGCCCAAATGGTCAAGTGACGCCAGAAGATCTGCAAGACACACCTATGGTGCGGGTCTTTGTCGAGTCTTTTTCACCGCCGCCCCAAATGATTATTTTTGGCGCGGTCGATTTCACTGCCGCTCTTGCCCGCGTGGCAAAAGTTTTGGGCTATTACGTCATGGTCTGCGATGCTCGAGAAGTTTTTGCAACCAAGCGAAGATTTCCGATGGCTGACGAGGTTCTCGTCACCTGGCCGACACCCGTGCTCGCCGAGCGTGGCAGAGACCTAGGTGCCAGAGATGCAATTTGCATTCTGACTCATGATCCAAAATTTGATGTGCCGGCAATTCAAGGCGCATTGGCAACCAACGTCGGCTATATCGGCGTGATGGGCAGTCGCAAGACGCACGCCAAGCGACTCGAGCGCCTTGCCGAAGTCGGCATTTCGAAGCCCCAAGACCTCGCTCGACTGATGTCGCCGATCGGTCTTGACATCGGCTCGCGCACACCCGAAGAAACGGCGATTTCGATTTGCGCCGAAATTATCGGCAAACGTGTCGGGCGCAACGTGCCGTCGCTTGCAAACAGCGACGGACCGATTCACCGATAACCGTTTACAGTTTGCAAATTAGGCAGTCGGGTCGATCCATCTCACCCAGTTGACGCGCGACTCGTCTATCTTGTGCACTTCGACGTTGCGACCATTTCTTGGTGCTTGAATCACCAAGTTTTCTAGGCCGAGCGACATTGAAATGTGGCCCGGATACCACCCCAGGTCGCCGAGTTGCACCTGGCTCGAATCGACACGTTGGCCAAATGCATATTGCTGAGCCGAGCCACGCGGCATCTTGACGCCAGCGTTCGACCAGGCAAACTTGATCAAAGCCGAACAGTCAAGTGCCGTGCCCGGTTCGTCTGCATTTGTCTTGTATGGCACACCAAGTTGAGTGAGCGCGGCGAACAAAACTTTTTGACGTGAAAGATCTGCCTGCAACCAAGCACGCTCTAGGTCTTTGCCATCGACTTTGAGATGCTCGGCGATCATGACTGAAATGCTTTTAATCCAGCGCGTTGCTACATCGCGTTGCTCGACCGCGCTGATGTCGTTTGCCACCACGAGTGACTCGAGAGCAAGCTGTGCTTGCCGTGCAACCCACGCCGACTCGAGAGCAGGCATTGGCTTGGCTTGGGCCTTGTCGACTCGAAGCAGACCGAAATTATCTGGCACCAAGCCCAAAGTTACGAAAAGCGAGAGAGAAATTGCCCAAATGGCGACATTGGCCAATTTTGGATAATACGAAACTCGGGGTGTCATGTTTTGTTGTCCTTTCGGACCCGCCATATCTGGCAGGCAATTTGACTGTCATTTGGTCTCCGCCACAGAGAACCCCAGTTTTTGCCTTACTTATTGCTTGCCAATAACCATAAACAAGCCGTGTATCAGGGTAACTAGCCCACAATTAATGAGACATAGCACATGTCACAGGTCGTGCCACAAAACCCTTAAGTTGCAAGAGCAGATCATTTCGACTTAATCCGTAGTTATGGGTGCAAAAGTTTTAGAATACGAACATGGCAATTTCACCCAAAACTCTCAAATCAAAAAGTGAAGCTCAGCAGAAAATAGTTGCAAGCGAGCTTCGAAAACTAAGAATAAAAGCCGACTTGAGTCAAGACGAACTTGCCCAACTCGCTGGCATCGACCGCAAGACAATCAACCGCATTGAGAACGGACATTTTTCACCGACACTCGACACGATCACACGCTTGAGTCTTGTTCTAAAAATTGCCCCAGGCACTTTGTTGGGCAGTGGTCGCAACACAAAGAAGTAGTCCGATAACACCTGCCACCACTGCGTTATTGCTGGCAGCCGGTAGTGGCTCACGATTTTCGGGTAGCGCGCACAAACTTTTAACTTTCATAAACGGCAAGACCATTTTTGATTGGGCACTTCGAAGTTGTCTCACCGCCCAATTTGAACAAATAGTCGTTGTCACTGGCGCAATTGACTTGTCTGGCTCTATCAGCGAGGCAAAGTTGACGAATCAAAATTTAATTGATGTCCACAATGAAAATTGGCGGTCCGGTATGGCTAGCAGTTTGCAATGTGGGCTCGCTGAAGCCCAGCGTCACGGCGCAAGCAGCGTTGTGGTTGGTCTTGCAGATCAGCCCGCCATCGAGCCATCTAGTTGGCAGCGAGTTGCCAACTCGAGCTCCCCGCTTGCCGTGGCAACATATAACGGAGTTCGTGGCAACCCAGTGCGCATTCATGCCGAACTTTGGCCATTGTTGCCGACTGAAGGCGATCAAGGGGCTCGAAGTCTTTTCAAGTCGCATCGCGACCTGCTTGAAGAAGTTGCTTGCCAAGGCTCGGCCCAAGATCTTGACACGACTAGCGACATAGAGACCCTGAAGACTTTGCTCGGCAAATGACTAAAGCGAACGCCCGAGACATCGCACGAGTGACCGAGTTGCTTGGCCGCAAACCTCAAGGAGACTTCGAAGTTGTCGTCAGAGACGAGGCAGGTGAACCCATCGTCTTGAAAAACGAACCGATATTGTTCGACGGCACGCCGATGCCGACTCGCTATTGGCTTGTCGGCGAGCGTGAATATTTGGCCGTCAGTCGCCTCGAGTCGGCGGGTTGCATAAATATCGCAGAAAGTGAAATCGACCCCGAAGAACTGCGGCGCACTCACGAGCGCTATGCACTCGAACGCGATGGTGCAATACCCGCAAACCACACCGGGCCACGGCCTCATGGTGGGGTCGCTGGCACACGAGTCGGTGTCAAGTGCCTGCACGCTCACTATGCCAATTGGCTGGTTGACAAAACCGATGTCGTCGGTCAATGGATCAACAGACGACTTCAACAAAACTGAAGACCCTTACTAGTGTGCCTAAACAATGAAAAATAGCGGCTCGGCACTTGCTGCGATCGACATCGGCAGCAACTCGACAAACTTGCTAATAGTCGACTCATCTGGCAAAACCCTTGAACGCGTAGTTCGCACCACTCGACTCGGTAAAAACATCGCCTCAACTGGCGCACTAAGCGTCGAATCAATGAACAAAACTCTCGAGTGCCTGCGCGACTATGAAGCCCTGATTAGTCGACATCAAGTCGCGCACCGCCGCACAGTGGCAACTGCCGCATGTCGCTCGGCGAGCAACACCCCTGAATTTTTTGCCGCAGCCAAAGAAATTTCTGGTGCCGAACCAGAGTTGATTTCCGGCCAAACAGAGGGTGCACTTTCATTTGCCGGTGCAGCAAGCTCGTTTGAAGACAAAGCATCAACCCTTGTTGTCGATATTGGCGGTGCCTCAACTGAGCTCATGGTTGGCACAGAAAATCTCGAATTGGCGGTGAGTTTGCCCTTTGGTGCAGTCAACCTGACTGAGACTGAATTGCACCGTGACCCCCCACGACCAGAAGAGCTGACGAATGCCATTTCATTGGTCTCTGACGCGATTGACGACGTGGCACACTCTCATGAGCATGTTGCGCAAACTGAGCGAGTGATCGGCGTCGCTGGCACGATTGTGACCGTCGCTGCAGTTGAAGTAGGTCAGAAAATTTTTGATCCCGCGTCGCTGCACAAACTAAAACTCTCTCGAGATGCAGTCGAAGATGTGTTTCGAACTCTTGCCACAGAGCCACTCAGGGATCGTGTGTTTAACCCTGGCTTGCCACGAGATCGCGCCGACATAATCGTGGGTGGTTGTTGCGTGCTGGTAGCCGTGATGCGAAGACTACAAATTTCTGAAATCATTGTCAGTCAATACAATTTGCTCGACGGGCTAATCTCTGAAATGCGAAAGAAACACCATTGAGTCATTCGTCGAACTCTTCACCTAAACGGTTTTTGCATCCGGCTGGCGCGCCAGTTGCCCCGCCGCGAATTTATGGTCAGCGAATAATGATGCGCCCGCTGGTGACCCACGACTTCGAAGCATGGAGCGAAGTGCGTTTGCGCAACGGCCAATGGCTGACTATCTGGGAGCCCCGTCGCTCTGAATTTTTGGCCGACCCGGCCACAGACCGAGACGCTTTCGAGAGGCGTTGCGCTGCGCGTGATCGTGAGCGTCAAAACGGCACTGCATACACGCTTGGTTTATTTTTGAACAACTTGCTGATCGGCGAGGTGAATATCAACAATGTCATGCGCGGTGCGATGCAAACGGGCACGATCGGTTATTGGATTGATCGCAAGCATGCCGGCAACGGCTATGTCGCCGAAGGCGTGGCGGCACTCATCAAATTTGCCTTCGATGACCTAAATCTGCACCGGCTCGAGGTCTGCATTATTCCGCGCAATACCAATAGCAAAAGAGTCGTCGAAAAACTTGGCTTGCGATTCGAGGGCTTGGCTGAAAAATTTCTTGAAATTAATGGGGTCTGGGAAGATCACCTGCGCTACGCCATCACCTCAGAAGAGTGGCTAGAGCGCCGCGACTCACTCACCCACCAGTGGCTCACCACCAAAAAATAAAACTCACTTTTTGAGGCGAGATTGCAGGGCGGCGAGACGCTCGGCGAACCAAGGTTGTCGGGTTGTCCACACTTGTGGTTCGAGTTCTTTGGCCACTGCTTGTGCATGAGTCGCTACGTTGGCCATCTCTTGAATCGTGCGCTTGGTGAGAATCGCTAGTTCACGCGGGGCACTAGCGGCGCGCTTGGCCATGGCGTGCGACACCGTCATCAATTCTTCATCAGGCACGCATTTATATGCCAGACCAACTCTCTGTGCTTCTTGGCCATCAAGAATTTCACCGAAGATGACCGCGGCCATCGTGGCTTGTGGGCCGGCGATATGGCGAAACATCCAAGTGTGACCACCGCCCGGGTGCAAACCAATTTGCAAGAACCTCGTGTCAAATTTTGCGCGTGCGCCAGCGATACGCACGTCACAGCACAGCGCCAAATTCATTCCGGCACCAACCGCCGCTCCGTTGACTGCAGCAATCGTCGGCAATGGTGAGCGTGCGATTCGCAAAAAGCCCTCATAAATTTTCGTCAACGATTCGCCATCTGCCTCGGCCAGATTGCCGAGGTTTGCCCCGGCACAAAAAGCCGGAGCTGCACCGGTAACAATCAAGGCACCAACTTTTTGGTCGGCCTCGATGGCATCCATCGCAGAACATATATCAGCCACCATCTCTGAAGTCATTGTGTTGCGCTCGGCCGGGTTGTTCAGAGTCAATGTGGCAACGCCATCTTTTTGCTCAACTAGCACGAGACCCATGAGCATTTAGTTTGGCACATTGTTAGCGTGGTTATCGCATGTTGGACCATGTCTTTAGCGATGCAATTGGCGCCTTGCGTGACGCTTTTTCGAATGCGTTTCTCGAGCGACAGGCCTTCGACGAACACTTTCATTCAGATGTTTTACTCGGTGATCTCGTATGGGAGACGAGTTATGGCCTGCCCGGCGAAGGTAGACCACCCCGCGTGGTTGCCCACGTAACCTTGACTTGGCCAAGTTGGAGCCAAGCCATATATCGAGCGTGGTATACCGATGAAACATTTCATGAAGCGCCCGAAATCGAAATGGAGATCGTTTTTCGCATCCAACGATTGACCAACCAGCCAGATGCATCGGTGGTTGAAGGAATCGCTCCAATCAAGAGCCCTCAAGTGGGCAAAGAAAAATTGTCGCGCGAAGGCATCACGGTTGAAATCAACCAACCGACACAATCAGACAAACAGACATCTGCCAAGACAGAATTTGCAATCGAGGTTACATACCAAGGTAGTTATGGGCTTGCCGAAGAGACTTTGCAAGATGGCACGAGCAAATTATTGGATGAAAACTTTGCGGCCCTCGGCAGTTGGATCGCAACAACCCTCGTGCAGCTTGGCGACCTCAAACTAATTTTTCATCCGGCCGAAGACAATTAAACTGCAACGAACACTCTCTGCAACACCTCTAATACGCAGTAAATGCAATCGGCGAGAAACAACTGTTCGTCTTCCATTGACTCGAAGTCGCTCAAGTATTTATCTACTTCATCTGCATCGACCAATGCGGTTGCAATTTGCGCAGAATCTATTTTTGCAAAGTCATAATCTTTTGCTCTGACCAAAGACTCAAGGAGTGGCACAGAAAGAATCGAACTCGCGAATTTTTGTAACCCAAACAGAGTCAGCTTTGCCTTTTGACAACCTGAATAGGCCAGAACATAAAGCACGTCACTGGTTTTGTCGTTTGGTTTATATTCGTCGAAGTAAGAGCATTCACCAAAAAAAGTCATGCAAAATGGAGACCAACCGTCGGTTTTTCCGATCACTTTGACGGTTAGGTTTTCAAACTTTTTTTGCGTCAACGCCAAGGTTTTGATGCCGATATAAAGCAGGTGAGCCAAAGCTGCCGCATAAACCGGATTGCGCTCGCAAACAACAATTGATCTCACTACTCACCTCAGTCAGAAACCTAGCCCAACCGTGTTGTGCCAAAACTTGACTGGGGTCTCTGCTCAAAAGATACCACGGGCGGTATCAAATTGAGGCAAAATAGTTTTACTGAAGTCGCGTGGGCACAACAGAAGTTAGGGGCACAAGTGGTCTTGGCCCCATGTGGGTGATCACTTCTGAGGCGACAATCGACCCAATTTTGCCACAGTTTTCAATAGGCTTGCCGCGCACGAAACCGTAGATGAAACCTGCCGCATACATGTCGCCAGCGCCCGTTGCATCGACAACGCTGTCGACCGGCTCGGCATCGATTATCACGACCTCGTCGCCATCGATCACGACCGAGCCGTGTTCGTTGCGGGTCACTGCGGCAAACTCGCAATCTTCTCTCAATTGATGAAGGCCGTCATTGATTGACTCAACTTGATATAAGGCCTTGAGCTCGTCTTCGTTTGAAAACAAAATGTCTATGTCGTTTTTTACAAGCGACAAGAAATCGGCACGGTGCCGATCGACACAGAACGAATCAGAAAGTGTGAGCGCGACTTTTCGCCCGGCCGCATGTGCATATTCTGCAGCCGTGCGAAAAGCCTCTTTTGCGGCATCTTTGTCAAATAGATATCCCTCGAGAAAAACAACCGCCGCACTTTGCACCGCCGATTTCGAAATGTCGGCCGCATCAAGCAGCGAAGCCGCACCAAGAAACGTGTTCATCGTGCGATTGCCATCTGGTGTCACGACTATCAGACACCGACCCGTGTCTTCGGTGTCGCATGTGGCGCCAGGAAAAAACTTGACGCCAACTTTTTCGAGGTCGCGCGAGAAAGATTCACCTAGTCGATCGGCCGAAATTTTGCCGATGAAACCAGCCTTGCCACCGAGGCTCGCCAAACCGTAGGCGGTATTTGCCGCCGAACCACCACTCATCTCGGTGCGCGAGTGAACCAGTGAATGCAAGTGCTTCGACCGTTTGATGTCGACAAGATTCATCGAGCCCTTGACGATGTTCTCGCGAACGAGAAAACCTTCGTCTACGGTTGCCAAAACGTCCACCAAGGCATTGCCGATCGTCAACGCATCAAGGCTGACGCCTTCGGCATTTGTGAGATTGACTGGAGGCACGCGAAATTTAATTCGCTCGCGAAACGGCAGTGAGTTCGCCCTTTGAAAGGCGTTGTTGCAATTCGCGCTTCAAGAACTTGCCCGCGGCGTTGCGCGGCAATGGTTCGTTCATCACAATTATGTGAGCAGGAACCTTAAATGCGGCAATTTTGCCCTCGAGAAACTTCCATAATTCCTGTGGATCAAGTTTGGTGCCCGACTTGGGCAAAATGGCAACGCCAACCTCTTCACCGAGGCGTTCGTGGGGCACGCCAAAAACTGCAGCCTCGTGCACCGCCGGGTGGTCATAGATCGCGCTCTCAACTTCGGCGCCATATATATTTTCCCCGGCACGAAGAATCATGTCTTTGACTCGGTCTTCGACATAAACAAATCCATCGGCATCAAGTCGGCCAATGTCACCAGAGCGAAGCCAGCCATCAACGATTGTCTCGGCAGTTGCATCTGGACGATTCCAGTATCCACGAATCAACATTGGGCCAAAGAACCAGATTTCACCTGCTTGACCAGTTGGCACAGGCTTCAGGTTTTCGTCGCGCACCTCGACGCGCATTGGCAACACTGCTCTACCGGTGCTGGTCGGGTGCGACAAATAATCAGAGCCAGTGATGCCCGGGCCAAATGCATTTGTCTCGGTCATGCCATAGCCAAGCTGAGGGCTGCCATTTTTGACTTTGTCATTAACTTTGCCGACTAGCGACGTCGGCGACGGTGCGCCACCGCCACCCACGGCACGCAAACTGCTGGTGTCATATTTGTCGAACGCGGGCGAATTCACAAGATCCCAACTTTGGGTCGGCACGCCGACGAAGTTCGTGATTTTTTCGCGCTCGATCATTTCGAGAGCCTTCTCGGCATCCCACTTGTACATGATCGCAAGTTTCAGCCCGGCTATGAAACAGCTCATCATCACTGGCACACAACCGGTGACATGAAACAACGGCACGATCAAAATGAACGAAAGCGGAATTTCAGGGCCGGTAACTTCTTTGAGTTTTACGCCAGCCAAGTTAAGAACGGCATTTCGCGACGAAAAAGCCATCAACGCAGAAATAATCGCGCGGTGGGTTGAAACCGCACCTTTTGGGCGACCAGTGGTGCCCGAGGTATAAAGAATAGTTGCGTCGTCGTCTGACTTGATGTCGACCGCCGGGCACTTTAGGCCGGCCTTCAAGTGAGGCGCCAACATGTCTTGCCACTTGTCAACACCCGCCGGCAACGGTTTTTCGGCGCGCACGACCAAAACCTTGACGCCAAGTTTTTTGCAACTCTCAGCTGCAATGTCAAAGCGTTGTTGATCACAAATCAAAACTGTTGCGCCAGAGTCTTGCAACGCGAAGTCCATTTCGTCTTCGACCCACCAAGAGTTCATCGACACAGAAACCGCGCCAACCGAAATGATCGCCGCAAACGACATCACCCACTCGGGATAATTGCGCATCGCGATTGCAACTCGGTCACCTTTTTTGACGCCATAGGTATTCACGAGCAGATTCGACAGGGCGTCAATGTGATCCATCGCCTGGGTGAATGTGTATCGCTCACCTTCATAGACCAAGAAAGGTTTGTCTCCGTGACCACGGGCGCCAGCGAAAACCTGGCCCAGATGTGCAGGGGCATTTTTGAAAACCTGAGTCTTGACACCAAACACCTCGGCGTCGACGAGTTCAAAAATCTGCCCAGCGGCGGTGACCGCCTGGTTGGCTTCAGTCCATGTCATCGCCATTTTTTAAACCCCCGAGTCGGCTTTTTTGGCACTCGAATATTGTGCCACTCGGCTTTGGTCGACACCTAAACGCGAATTGTGGAGCTGAGGGGAATTGAACCCCTGGCCTGTACATTGCGAACGTACCGCTC
>CAYOVI010000028.1:0-17494 GCA_964407365.1 uncultured Ferrithrix sp. | reverse complement strand
GTGCCGCCACCTTGAAAGGGTGGTGTCCTAGGCCTCTAGACGATGGGGGCAAGGACCTACTATCCGTTGAGAACCATTGAAATCTATCACCGCCATTGGCTGAATAGCCCGAAGAATCTAAAAGAGTTCAAAGTCCACTACTTTGAGCGCTTACTGTCCACTCGAGCAACCATCCCAAGTATTCATAGAGCTCTTTTTGGATCAAATGCTCGTCTGTTTCATCGTCGAATCGTTCATCTTTGTTTTTATCGTCATGTTGATAGTCAGACTCGGCGATATCTAGCGACGTTCCCAACACCAGTCGTAGCGAATTGATGCTGCGCGAAAAAGCGTCGATTTCTTCGGCAGTTATTTCAGCGTCTTGAGCAAGTATCTTGACCGTCACGTCGATTGCTGAAAGTCGTGATTCGAGAAGTTCATCTCGCATTAGTCGCTGATATTCGGCGTCTTTCTTCGGGTCGTTGTTGTATGCGACCGGAAACAATCTTCGCAAATTTGCGTCGTCGGTCGTGGTCGTAAGTGAGTCGCGCAATTGTTCAATGAGTTGGGTCAGCAATCGTCGGTGATCGTCAGCCAACTCGAGTTTAAAACTTCCATTTTTCAAACGTACGATCGGGCCCTCGGGTCTCACGATGACTCATGTTCCATAGTTGCCCATAGCCCATGTTCGTGCAGTCGATAGACGTCGAACTCTGCTCTCTCGCGAGAGCCGCTCGAGACGACCGCACGTCCTTTGTTGTGAACATCGAGCATCAATTCGGTGGCTTTCTCGCGGCTATAGCCAAAAAGTTTTTGAAATACAAACGTCACATATGACATCAAATTAATTGGATCATTCCAGACGATCACGATCCATGGGCGATCAGATTTCGTATCCTCAGCGTGTTCGATTTCTTGCACCTGGCCAGGCTGCGTGCTGGCGCGGGTGAAATTGACCATATATATAGTTTGGCGTCTCAAAGCCAAGATTTCATCGTACGATTGGCGCGTGCCGATCAAAGTTCGCCCGATGGTTCCGTCGCGCTTGTTCAATCACGAATCAAATCGTTCGCCTAAATCTTTGTTCGGTGGCTATTTGGCTCTCACCAAACCTCGAATCATCGAGTTGCTTTTGATTACGACGGTGCCAACGATGGTTTTGGCCGCGGGCAAATGGCCGGCTTGGTCATTGATCGCCGTAACGCTACTCGGTGGGTCGCTGGCCGCTGGTGGGGCTAATGCGATCAATATGTACATCGATCGCGATATCGACAAGCTCATGAAGCGCACGCAGACTCGGCCCCTTGTAACTGGTCTCATCAGGCCGCGCAGTGCTCTTGTTTTTGCAGTTGTGCTCGAGGTCGTGGCTTTCGTTGTGTTGTGGTCTGGAGCCAACCTGCTGTCTGCGGTGTTGGCGTTGAGTGCGACGATGTTTTATGTTTTTGTTTATTCACTTTGGCTTAAACGCACTAGCAAACAGAACATCGTCATTGGTGGGGCCGCAGGTGCTGTGCCCACTCTCGTGGGTTGGGCGGCCGTAACAAATTCGGTTGGTTGGCCAGCAATCTGGTTGTTCATCATCATTTTTCTTTGGACCCCACCACATTTTTGGGCGCTGGCAATTCGGCATTCGGCTGAATATCGCGCAGCCGATGTGCCGATGTTGCCAGCGGTTGAGTCGGTCGAAAAAACAGTTCGCACGATGTTCGTATATACGGTTGTCTTGACGCTCGTGTCGTTGGTAATGATTCCGGTTTCAGACCTGGGCCTGATTTACGGCGCGACAGCTGTTTTGGCAGGCCTTGGTTTTGTCGTTGGCACGGCGATGCTTAGTCGCCGACCCATAGATGCTTGGTCGATGCGAGTTTTTTCGTTTTCGATCACATATGTGACTTTGCTTTTTGGTGCGTTGATGTTGGATGTCCTAGTTTCAGCCACTTAGTGCAATAGAGAAGTTTCCCCAATAATCACCCAAACTGTTAGCGTTATCTGAGTTATGACGGCAATTGAGGCCAGCCCTGCAACGACAAGTTCACCATCTGAAATGGCGGGCAGAACCTCACTTCTTGGCACAATTGCTCGATATCTGACGACCACAGACAATAAACGAATTGGTCGACTTCTGATAACGATTTCTGCGATTTTTGCCGTTGCAACCGCAGTTGAAGGTGCGATTTTAGGCGCAGAGCGAATCAGTCCAACTTCTTCGATTCTCGACTCTGGCATCATGGTGCAACTTTTCTCGGCGTTGCGTTTTGATTTGATTTTTTCGGTTGCCGCACCGTTGATGCTGGGCATTGCAGTGGCCGTGGTGCCGATGCAGGTAGGTGCGCGAACGCTGGCTTTTGCACGGGCTGCGATGTTTGGTTTCTATCTTTGGTTTTTTGGCGTGATTCTCGTGGGCACCGCTTATCTGAACAACGGTGGTCCGGGCGGAGGCAATGGCGAGATGGTCGATCTATTTTTGATCGGTCTTGGTTTGGTCATCGCCGGAATACTTTTGATTTGCGCGTCGATCGCCACAACTGTTTTGTCCTCTCGTCGAGCCGGCATGACGCTAATTGAAGCCCCAATTTTTTCTTGGTCGGCACTCGTTGCGAGTGTCTCGTTGCTTTTGACCTTGCCGGTTTTGGCTGGGGCGTTGATTTATGTCGCAGTAGATCACACATATGAGCGATCGACGTTTGGTGCCTCTGACGGTGTCAATGCTTGGATAAGTTGGGCGTTCACATCGCCACACATTTTTGTCTTAGCGATACCAACTCTGGGTGTGCTTGCTCAAATTGTCGCGACAATGACACGTGGCAAGCAACCACTGCGTGGTGGCTTGCTGATCGGTGTTGGCTTGATGTCAACGTCGATCATTGGCGCGGTGACACAGTCGTCTTATTCGGTGAATTTTTCGGGAGATATCGCCGACATTTTGAAATCGTTGGTGCCATATTTATTTTTCAACGATCTTTCCATCATGGGTGTTCTGGTTGTGCTTGGTCTTTGCCTTCTGGCTCTCAAGAATGAAAAGGCGAAACTCAGCGCGGCTTTTGTGCCGGCGTTTCTGGGTGTTGGCATGGTGCTCACTGGCATGGTCGGTGGCGCAGTCCTCAAAATCACCAACCTTAAGTTGAACAACACGGTTTTTGAAGAGGGTGTTTTGGTCTATGTCGCCTATGGCGTCGTGCTCAGTGCGATCGGCGCTGTTGCTCATTTTGGGCCACGAATCTGGGGTAGAGAAATTTCGCCAAAGCCAGTTATTGGGCTTGGCACGCTTGGTTTTCTGGCCACCGTTTTCGCATCATTGCCATATTTCATCGCCGGTTTCGCTGATCAGCCAGCAGGTTCGGCAAATGGTTTTGATTACTCGGGGCCGATCTGGTTGTGGAATTCGGTCGTTGCTGCAGGTCATGGTTTGATGGCCTTGGTTATCACCATGTTCGCAGTTTTTGCGGCAAAGTCATTTAGGTCTGGCACTATCAGCGCGGTTGGGTCGAGTGAACTTTACGAAAGCGTGAAGGGCTAGACGGTTATGAACACTTCAGCAACCGCCCTTGGTGCAGGCCCGACAGTCGTCATGCGTCGACCAGCCTTAATAGTTGCAGGCCTGCTGTCGAGCGTAAGCGCAATGTTGATCGGCTCGATGTTGGCAATTTGGCTCGACTTCAGGGCGAATGCACCGTTGCGCGAGTCGACCGATGGCGCGAAAATGTTGCGCGATTGGCTGCCTGAAAACATCAAGATCCCCGAGGTTGCAACCAACACGATGATGATGACATTCGTGATCACTTGTGTCATGGCTCAATGGGCTGTTTATTCCTCTCGTCGCAACGATTCAAAGCACACATCTTTGGCTCTCAGCGTTGTTTTGCTGACCGAGATTGCATTGGTCAACGCTCAACTGGCGGTCTATTCACAAATGGGCATCGGCGTGCGCGACGGAAGTTACATGACGATGTTTTATGCAGTCACGGCGACAATGCTGGCGATAATCGTCGTTTGTATGGGTTTCACATTGCTGGCATTGTTTAGATCGATCGCCGGCCGTGCCGGAGATCGAGATCTGGTTTCTGCACATGCGCTTTATTGTTATGCGGTCTCTGCAATTTTTGCGGCCGTGTGGTTCGTGGTTTACGTTCAAAAGTAGGGATCATGTTTTCAACTGGTTTCAAATATTTCTTCGGCGTGACGTTGCTCTCGGCAATTGGCCTGATCATGTCGCTTGCTTTGTTCGAAAAACTAGCGCTAGGTGGTGTGGCGATAAGTTTCTTGATCGCAGTTGCCGCGCTTTTGGCTGGTCTCGCCGCTTTCACCAGCGATGGCACCACTCGCGATGCCAACACTTCGACATCTGAGCTGGCCGCACAAAGCATGTGGCCGTTGATTTGCGCATTCGGTGTTGTGTTTTTGGGCCTTGGTCTTGTCACTTCATCGGTCGTATTTTTTGGTGGTGTTGTGGTGCTACTCGCCGCACTTAGCGAATGGATGGTGCAAGCCTGGAGCGAACGGGCCTCGACTGACATTTCTCACAACAATGCGGCTCGCAAGCGTTTGCTCAACCCGATCGAGTTTCCTGTTTTGGCGGCACTCGGTTTGGGTGTTGTCATCTTTGCGTTCTCGCGCATCATGTTGACCGTTGACAAATCAACTGGTGCAATTTTGTTTATCGTTGCTGGGGCTTTGGTTTTAGTCGCCGGTGCGTTGTTTGCTCTAAAGCCGAACATGCGACGCTCTGTGGGTGCGGCGATTTGCGTGCTCGGTGCATTGGGAATCACGGCTGGTGGTGTAGTTGGGGCAGTCTCGGGTGAGCGCGAAGAGCTTGTCGAGGCAGCCGCCGAAGGGCATTTCTCGCATGCCGAGTGTGGCCCAGAGGAATCAAAATATTTCGACAAACTCGCCGAAGGCACCTTGTCTTTGCGAAGTTCAATTTTGGCAACGGTCGTCTATCAAAATGGTGAGTTGTTCGCCAATGTTCAGGGTTTCAATGAACCGCAAAAATCAATCACGGTTGCGCGTTCAAACCCCACCAACATCATCTTTCGCAACGCCACTGAAGGGGAGTTTCGACTAGTGGCCCACCTCGGCTCGACAAAGGCTGTCGGCGATTCGCAAAAGGCCGAAGGTCACGAAGATGGCACATGCACACAGCTTGTTGATTCGGGCGCAGAGCAAGGCCTGACTTTCAGCATCGCCAAGCCTTCGAGTGCCGAGAATTCCTATTATCTTTACATCGCTGGCGCCGAGGACAAGAAGATTGAAATGATTGTGCCGTGAGTCGCATGCGTCTAGACACTCGTCTCATTTCAGTAATCGCTAGCGTGCGAACCGTGCTGAAAAAAGTTTGGCGACCAGTTGGACTATTCGTCTTAGTTTCAGTCGTTCTTTCTAGTTGCGCGAAAAACGCACCACAAGACACTTGGCAACCCAAAGGTCCCAACTCGAAACTGATCGACGACCTGCAACAACCCGTGTTTGCGGTTGCAGGCATCATCGGTTTGATAGTTGCGTTCACGATCGTTTACACGATTATCAAATATCGCGATCGTGGTCAACCGATTCCCGAACAGACCCACGGCAAGCCTGCTCTTGAAATAACCCTGACAATCATTCCCGCGTTGATTTTGGCAGTAGTTTCAGTTTTTACCTTCGGGGTAATCTTCAAACTCGCGAAAACCGATGACACCGAGATGGTCATCAATGTCACGGGTCAGCAATGGTGGTGGGAGTACGACTACCCGGTGCAAAATGAATTTGGCATAACCCAACCGATAATCACTTCGGGCCAACTCGTAATGCCGGTGGGGACCAAGGTTTTGTTGCGCGAGACAAGTCGTGATGTCATTCACTCTTATTGGATTCCGGCTCTAAACGGCAAGCGCGATGCAGTGCCTGGTCGTATTCACACATTGCGTCTCGAGGCTGACGAGCCTGGCATCTATGCCGGTCAATGCACCGAGTTTTGTGGGTTGTCACATGCCAACATGCGCATGGAGGCGGTCGCACTCAGCAAGGAAGATTTCGCCAAGTGGGTTGCCAATCAACAAGCACCCTACGTGTCACCTGCCAAAGACACTTTGGCCAAGCAAGGTGAAGAGGTTTTTCTTAATCAATGTGTGCGTTGCCATCAGGTCAACGGTCTGACTCGCGCCGACGGCACCCCGGCTATAGCTGCACCAGATGAAAACGTTTGGTCCGGGGCCGCACCAAACCTCTCGCACTTGATGTCGCGCAACACTTTTGCAGGTGCAATGTTCGACCTTCTGTCGAAAAAATGTCGCGACGAAGTTTGGAATGCCCCGTCAGACGTCGTTGGTGCAAAATATTTGGCTGGTGTCACACAAGATTGCTTGAATCAAAAAGATCTTCGGGCTTGGTTGCGCAATGCCCCCGAGGTCAAACCGATGTATGCGAATCCCGCCGATCTGGCAAAGAGCAACGGCAAATATCGCGGCATGCCTTACTTGGCGCTCAGTGAAGATGACATCAACAAACTCGTCGCCTATCTATTAACTCTCAAATAACCTAGGAAACAGAGCATCAACATGGCCATAATCGAACGACCAGCACCAGTAGTGCCAGCAATAATCTCGCCGACAACCACATACGGCGTGCTAAAACGGCCCGTGTCGGCGACTGGTTGGCGATCTTGGGTTTTTACGGTTGACCACAAAAAACTCGGAATTATGTATGCCGCGACGGCGATGTTTTTCTTTGTTGTCGGCGGCATCGAAGCACTTCTTATTCGTTTGCAACTTGCCGCACCAAACGGCAAGGTTTTGAACGCCGATCTTTACAACCAAATGTTCACGATGCACGCCACGACGATGGTCTTTTTGTTTGTCATGCCGATGGCCGCAGGTTTTGCCAACTATTTCGTTCCGCTTCAGATCGGTGCACGTGACGTCGCGTTTCCAAGATTGAATGCTTTTGGTTTTTGGGCGTTTTTGTTCGGCGGCATTTTTCTCAACCTGGCTTGGTTTTTGGGGGGTGCAGCCGACGGCGGTTGGTTCATGTATGCGCCAAACTCTGGGCCGGTTTTTTCACCCACTCACGGTGTCGATTTTTGGGCTTTGGGTCTGCAGATAACCGGCATCGCATCATTGACCGGCGCAATCAATTTGATCATCACGGTTCTCAATATGCGGGCACCTGGCATGACACTGATGAAGATGCCGATCTTCACTTGGATGATCACCGTCGTGCAGTTTTTGTTGTTGTTTGCGGTGCCGGTGATCACTGTTGCATTGTTCTTGCTTTCATTTCAGCGCAATTTTGGTGCGCAATTCTTCGACGTGGCGGCGGGCGCCGACCCGCTGTTGTGGCAGCACCTGTTCTGGATTTTCGGACATCCCGAGGTTTACATTTTGATCCTGCCATCTTTTGGCATCGTGTCTGAAGTGTTGCCTGTGTTCTCACGCAAGCCATTGTTTGGTTATCCGTTCGTCGTATTTTCGGGAGCGGCGATCGGTTTTGTGGGTTGGGGCGTTTGGGCTCACCACATGTTTGCATCTGGCCTCGGCCCAGTTTCAGTAGCCGTGTTTTCACTCACCACCATGGCGATAGCGGTGCCGACGGGTGTCAAGATCATCAACTGGACCTTGACCATGTGGGGTGGCAAGTTGTGGTTCACGACGGCTATGAAGTTTGCGATCGGGCTTATCGTGTTGTTCACGGTCGGTGGACTCTCTGGTGTCACTCACGCAGTTGCCCCGTCTGACACCCAGCAGACAGACACCTATTACATCGTGGCGCACTTTCACTATGTGTTGTTTGGTGGTGCCGTGCTCGGTATTTTTTCAGGTTTCTACTATTGGTGGCCAAAAGTTTTCGGCAAGATGCTGAATGAAAAACTGGGCTCGTGGAACTTTTGGCTGATGGTGCTGGGTTTGAACCTGACCTTCGGACCGATGCACATTCTCGGTCTGCAGGGTCAACCTCGTCGTATGTATCAATGGACAGAGGCGCGCGCCGGAGAGGGGTTCTTCAACCTCGCATTTTGGAACTTGGTGGCGTCAATTGGGTCTTTCATTTTGGCGGTAGGCGTTTTGATTTTCTTGATCAACGTCTGGGTCACAGCCCGCAACCCGAAAAAAGCGCCGCTCGATCCGTGGAACTCGCGCAGTCTCGAGTGGATGACGACCAATCCACCCAAAGAGCACAACTTTGACGTCATCCCGACGGTGCATCACCTCGATGACTTCTTCCATCAAAAATATGAAGAAGACGAATCAACCCACACGATGAAACAGGTGCGAACTGCCGAAGAAATCATGGCGGAACAAGAGCGAAACGCCGACAAGCACATTCACATGCCCTCACCTTCGTATTGGCCGATCGTTTTGGCATTTGGTTTGCCAGTCATCACTTTTGGTTTGATCTATTCGCACTTGATCTCGGTAATTGGCGGCGTGATCGTTTTGTTCGCCGCATATGGTTGGGCTCTTGAATCAAGCACCGCACCCGACTCTGATTTCGAAAACCACAAACCGGGCACGGCTCTGAGCGGCACGGGTGCAAACCATGACTGAAGTTGCACACGGCCACGCCAGCAGCACTGGCATTTCAAATGTCAAACTCGGCATGTGGGCATTTCTTGGTTCAGAGTGCCTGTTGTTCGGTGGTTTGATTTCGACATACATGCTCTATCGAGGTCGAGTATCTGGCGGTCCGCGACCGTCACAGGTTTTTGATATTCCGTTCACCTCGGTTAGCAGCTTCGTGTTGTTGATGAGTTCGTTGACCATGGTGCTGGCCGTGAGTGCCGCCCACAAAAACGATGATCGAAGAACAAACCTGTGGCTGGTGGTAACGGCACTTTTGGGTGCAACTTTCGTTGGTGGTCAGGTCTATGAATTCACGGCTTTCTACAAAGAGGGTCTGGGTTTTTCAACCAGTCTTTTCGGTTCGAGCTTCTATACGTTGACTGGCTTTCACGGTGTGCACGTCACTGTCGGCATCATCATGCTGATGTCGATGGTCGGGATATTGAAACGCGGTTCGGTGCCGGGCAAAAAAGCCGAGGTTGTCGAAATGTTGGGTCTCTATTGGCACTTCGTTGACATCGTGTGGATCATCATTTTCACTCTCGTTTATTTGATACCGGTTTGATCATGACTACCAACACGGCAGAAACAACACACGTCGAAGAGCACGGCATGAGCAACGCAGGCTATATTCGCATCGCTGTCATTTTGGCGGCGATCACTGGTCTTGAAGTGTCGACGTATTATGTCGATTTCGGTGTTCTCTTTTTGCCGGCATTGTTGATCATGATGGCTATCAAATTCGTGATGGTCGTGAGTTATTTCATGCATCTCAAATTTGACAACAAAATTTTCAGTTTCTTGTTTTATGCTGGTTTGGCTTTGGCCGTTGGCGTTTATGCCGCATTTCTTGCGACTTTCAAATTCTTCATTCAATAACACACCGAGCCAATGGCCGTGATTGCAGCAAACGAGAGTCTTGTTAGCCCTTGGCGGTTTCAGGCCCACCCTGAAGTTTGGGTTTTGGTCGCATTCGTTGTTTCTGCATATATCTACGCTGTTCGCGTGATTGGGCCGTTGGCCGTCAAGTCGGGGCCGATTATCACCAACAAGCAGCGCAACGCCTTTGTTGCAGCGGTCCTGCTGTTGTGGCTCGGTTCAGATTGGCCGGTGCATGATTTGTCCGAAGAGTATTTGTATTCGATGCACATGTTTCAACATATGGTGCTTTCTTATTTCATGCCGCCTTTGGTTTTGTTGGCGATTCCGAGATGGATGTTCGACGCGGTGTTTGGTTCGAAGCGCGCGCGAACTGCGATCAATTGGCTCTCAAAACCTGTCATCGCGGGGGTGGCTTTCAACCTTGTGGTGATGGTTACCCATATTCCGGCACTCGTCAATCAAAGCGTTACCAACGGAGCTCTTCATTATTTTTTGCATATCTCGCTGGTTGTGACCGCATTGCTGGTCTGGCTTCCCATTTGTGGACCCGTAACTGAGCGCCAGTTGCAACCTGGCGGAAAAATGATCTATTTGTTTTTGATGTCGGTGGTGCCAACCGTGCCGGCTGCGTGGCTGACGTTTGCTGAAGGGGCGGTCTACAAGCATTATGACATCGCCGTGCGCGTGTGGGGCATCTCGGTGACCACAGATCAACAAGTTGCTGGAGCGATCATGAAAACTGGTGGCTCGATCTTTTTGTGGTCAATTGTTGTTTTCTTGTTTTTCAAACGCTTCAGCGCTGGTTTTGCCGCCGACCAGTCATATCGGCGAAGCTCGACGGCACCCACAAACGAGGTCTTGACTTTCAAAGATGTCACCGATGCCTTTGGTCGAGTGGCGCCGCTAAAAGAAACAGATATCAAAAATTAATCAGACCACTTGAAACTGGTCGCGGCCAAAACAATCATCGCGATAGCCCAACCCAAAAGCGCAAGAGCATCTGAAAAGACGAACTTATCGTTGAATGAATCGCGCAGTAAGTTGCTGAAGAGCGAACTAGGCAGAACTCTGGAGATTTCTCCGAGACTTTCGGGCAGTTCTTCACCCGAGACCAAAATGCCTCCGAGGAACAAAAAAAACAGAAACAAAGCGTTTTGCGCCGCCAGGTTGACTTCGGCTCGAAGACGGCCGGCAAGTGCGAGACCAATGCCGGCAAAGCAACCTGTGCCGATCAAGAGCAATGTCAAAGTCTGAACGATGTTTACCTGGCTGGGGCTCCAACCGAGCAAAATCCCGACGCCGATCAACAATGCGAGCTGAGCGACTTCGATCACAAAGACCGACATGACCTTGGCGAGCACGAGTCGTCGAGTGCCTAGTGGTGTGGTGCCGAGTCTTCGCAACACGCCGTAATTTCTCTCGAAACCTGTGGCGATTCCAAGGCTGACCATCGCCGTTGAGATAACAGCCAAACTTAAAATTCCTGGAAGCAAGAAATTGATTTTGTTCTCGGTTCCCGTTGGCAAAAAGTCGGTTTTTGAGAAAAAGACCAAGAGCATCACCGGAATAACGATGATCAGCAGCAATTGTTCACCGTTGCGAATCATCACGTTCAGTTCTTGGCGCAATTGCGAACTATAAATTTTCATTGTCCACCATTTGACCTTGATTTTTCTGCCAGGTGGCGAAATATGTCTTCAAGTGTCTTGTTCGGTCCAGCCGACGCGCGAAGATCTGCCAGTGACGAATCGGCGATCAAATCACCCCTTTGAAACATCAGCACGTTGTCGGCGATTCTCTCGGCTTCGTCTAGTTCATGGGTTGCCATGATTACCGCACACCCGTTTGCCGAAAGTTTTCTAACAATTCCTCGAATCAGATCGCGACCGAAAATATCGATGCCAGAGGTGGGTTCGTCCAAGAACGCGACCTTTGGTTGTCCAGCCAAGGCGAGTGCCAGAGACAGTCGTTGCTTTTCTCCACCCGAGAGTTTGCGCCATGCAGTTTTTTTATGTTCGTTGAGGTCTACTGCCTCTAAAAGTTCCTCGGCAGTCGTCTTATTGCCATAGAGGTTGCAATAGTGGCGGGTGATTTCAAAAACTCTTGAACTGGGGTAGACCCCACCATCTTGAAGCATTACGCCAATTTGCGGGTTGAGCAGTTTGCGATCGCTGCGCGGGTCGAGCCCGAGAACTTTGACGTCGCCACTCGTGGCACATCGCACGCCACTGCAGACTTCCATTGTGCTGGTTTTGCCGGCCCCGTTCGGGCCGATTACCGCAGTCACTTTGCCTGGCTCAATTTCAAAAGAAATTTTGTTCACTGCGCGCACATTTTTATAGTCAACGACAAGATCGCGCACACTGATCGCCGAGCTATGAGACCTACTCGAGATATTCACTCCCTTTACAGTAGGCAATTCACGGGTCTGCACCGACATCTAACGGCTAATCTGACTGTGTGATTGATGTCAGGCTCTTGCGTACAGACCCAGATTCTGTGAAAGCGGCGATGTCAAGACGAGCAAAGCCCGCGATTCTCGACGAGCTTGACCATGCCCAAAGACTCGACGCCAGGTTGCGCGACATAACCGTCGAGCGCGATACAAATCGAGCAAAAATAAACAGCATTTCAAAAGATGTTGCAACCGCCCGTCGCGCAAAAGACGATGTAGGTGCCGAGAAAATGATGCAACAAAGTCGCGAACTTGGCGAGACTGAAAAACTGCTGGCCAGCGAATTCGAGCAAGTCAGCAACACGCTTCGACAGGTTTTGTTATCAATACCCAACATTCCGTGCGCCGAAGTAATCGATGGGGTCAACGATCAAGACAACAAAGTTGTAAAAGGTCCGTTGCAGATGCCCGCAAAATTCGCCGATTTTCAACGGGTGCCCCACTGGGAGACCGGTGTTGCTCTTGGCATTTTGGACAATGAGAGAGCCACAAAAATTAGCGGTTCAATGTTCACCATGCAGCGCGGGCTCGGCGCGACCATGTCTCGTGCGCTTTGCCAACTAGCTCTCGACCGCAATGCCGATGCCTTTGAAGAGGTTCGTCCACCGAGTCTTGTGCTGACAAGCACGCTCACATCGACTGGTCAGTTGCCAAAATTTGCCGATGACGCATTTTCGATCGAACGCGACGACTTGTGGTGCATTCCGACCGCAGAAGTGCCACTTACGAGTCTGCATGCCAAAGAAACATTGAAAGCCGAACTACTGCCGCTTCGATATATGGCTCACACTTCGTGTTTTAGGCGAGAAGCAGGTTCAGCTGGTCGCGACACCCGCGGCATGTTGCGCACGCATGAATTTGACAAGGTCGAAATTCTCGCGGTGACCACCCCCGAGCAAGCACCCGACATGCTCGTTGAGCTAACAAATCGTGTCGAAGCGACGATAGCCGCGCTTGGTTTGCCCTATCGTGTGCTTGAAATCTGCACGGGCGACTTGGGTCAATCACATCATCGCAGTTTTGATCTCGAGGTTTATGCCCCAGGTTGTGACCAGTGGCTCGAGGTCAGTTCGATCAGTTGGTTCAGCGACTATCAAGCGCGACGCGCCGACATTAGGTTCAAACACTCTGGCTCCAAGGGCAGTGAGATCGCCCACACTTTGAATGCTTCGGCTCTTGCCGTGCCACGTGTGTGGGCAGCCATTCTCGAAAACTTCAGGCAAGCCGATGGCTCGGTTGCGATTCCCGAGGTGTTGCAACCTTACATGCGGGGCGCAAAAGTGATTTCAGCAAGTTCGCAAGCCAAGCCATGAGTCTGCGCGATCGGCGCGTTCAATATGAGACAGCGGGTCTAGAGCGAGGCGACTTGAACCCAGACCCGATTGCTCAATGGCACATTTGGTATGAACAGGCAGCGAGCGCCGGAGTCGCCGAGCCCAATGCAATGACAGTGTCAACAGTTGATCAAAATTCTGCGCCAGATTCGCGCGTGGTTCTAGCAAGGGCTGTCGACGCAAGGGGATTTGTTTTTTACACCAATTACGACTCGGCAAAGAGTCAACAAATTCTTGTTAATCCAGTTGCGAGCGCCGTATTTGCGTGGCTTGATTTGCATCGGCAAGTGCGTGTGCGTGGCACAGTGCGGCGAATTTCAGAAAATGAAAGCGATGATTATTTTGCATCTCGACCTCGCGAGTCACAGATCGGGGCATGGGCTTCGCCACAGTCTCAGCCGATTGCCGATCGAACAATCATCGAAAAGCGGATGGTTGAGTTTCGTGCCAAGTTCGAAAATCAGAATGTGCCTCGACCGCCAAGTTGGGGCGGCTGGTGTTTGGTGCCAAATTCGATCGAATTTTGGCAGGGGCGACCAAGTCGACTGCACGATCGCTTTGCCTTCACCCTCGACGCCACGTCAAACGAGTGGCACGTTCAACGCCTAGCGCCGTAAATAGTTATTGTTTGGGCGGCCAGTTTTTGGCGGTCGTTACCAATGCATCTATCAACGATTCTGTGTGCGGAGTCAAACCATCGCCTTGCCAATCTTTCCAAAATCGACCGACACCACGAACCCTCGGGGGCAATTCGACTTGCACACCACCAAGACGAGGCAGATTTACCGGGTTGTTGTCGTGCAAACCACGCAGGTCAACCGGAATCGTTTCGAGGTCGTCACAGATTTCATAATCAGGTAGCGCCTTTTTCAGGTGAGTCGAAAGATGGCCGGCCAGATGTCTATTTCTTCCACCCAACAACAGCGACGTGAAAAAACCATCACGTCCAAAACCGTGCACCGTGATCACGACGTCGACATGATCAATAAAATTTTTTAGCGAGTTCGAAAATTTTGGTGAAACCTCGTGTGAAGGCACATGCCATTTGAGTCCGCGTGGCTGATGCACCCCGTAATACGATGCGCCCGACTGTCGGGCGGCTCTCTGGGCAATCACATCCGTTAGGTGTTCGAGACCACCACCGTGATATGCCATGAAACCAAATTTGTTGCGTAGTTCCAAAACTTCTTCGACCTCGGGATGTGCAAGCAACTTGGCAAACATCATTGGGTTGTGCCTACTTTTCGACGACTTGCAACAACTGCTACCAATAAAACAACCGTCAAAACTATCGCCAATCGAAACGCGCCCTGTTGTTGCAAAAACGAAGCCACTCGTGTTTGCCAGCGCTCGATTCGCGAGATGAAACCCGCTGTTTTCGTTTGGCTGATTGCGGCATACCAATAGAACACAAGATAGACGCCCGTCATCGTCACAAGAACCGAGCCGAGTCTTTGCACGATATTTAACCGACTTTTGATCACGGTCACGAGACCAGTTTTGGCAAATGCCAGACTCACGGTGAGAGTCATCACCAACATCGCCATTCCCGCACCATAAAGCAAAATGCTGAGCACACCCGAAACGAAGCCATTCAATGCAATCGAACCAAAAACTGCAGTTGTGAGAAATCCGATCGTGCAACCGATCGATGCAACCGCATAGGCAACACCGTACAAAATCGTCGCACGAAAGGTTTTGGTTTGGGCACCGCCAAGTTGTGGTGTGGCAAACTTCGGGGTCCAACCTGTCAGCATTCGCGCGCCACTCAAAACCAAGACAACACCGATTGCAAGCGACGCATATTTGGCGTTAAGTTCTATCCACTGTGTGAACAATCGAGAGATCACACCAATTACAAGAAAGATGCCGAGAAAACCAATCGATATTCCTGCACTCACGACAAATGCGCGACGCAATCTTTCTGGGGTCGAGAGATCTGATTTTTCGGTCGTGCCCAAGAAGAACAGCAAATATGTGGGTAACAACACAAAACCACATGGGTTGACCGCGGCCAAAACGCCCAAGACGAACGAATAGGCAAAATTTCCTTCGATTGCCAATATCACTTCATCAACTCTTTCACGAGTTCGTCGAGTTTTGTCGAATCGATTTCACCAGCCACCTGATTTATGATTTTTCCTTGCGTATCAACCGCCAAGGTGACAGGTGCGGTGCCGATACCCAAGTCAGAAATAAATTCTCCGTTCGTATCAAGCAGCAGATCAAATGACACGCCATATTTCTCGGCGAATTCTTTGGCTACTTTTGCTGAATCTTTGATGTTTATTCCAGTAAAGCGAACCTGCCCCGAAAATTTGTCGGCACCTTTTGACAAGATCGGCATTTCGCGACGGCAAGGCTCACACGTCGAATACCAGATATTGATGATTTGTGGCGTGCCGATAATCTCGCGCGTCGACACTTTTCGACCATTGACATTTGTGAGTTCGATGTTTGGCAGTCTTCGACCGATGATGCGACTGTTGGTGGCGATACCTTCAAGAGACGGGTCAGCTGAGTTGGTCAATTTATAATTTGGCGTCTCATTATCATTGGCTGAAGCCAGGACGATAAGTCCGATTGCAAACAACGTGAAAAACAGAATTGCAAGTTTGATTAAGCGCATTCTGGCGGGCACGAAAGCAGGCTACCGACTGCTTTTGTCACCCACCAGAACGCATGCTTATAGCGCAGTTAAGCAACCCAGTGCTCGGGGAGGGGCACCTCGGTGATTGTCAACACCGCTTGAGATTTTGTTACTGGGCGACCACGTGGCTTTTTGGTCGTGCGAATTCGACCCTCTTCGATCAGTTCGCCACCCCAGACACCCCAAGGTTCGCTTCGCCCAAGCGCACCGGCGAGGCACTCTGCCTTGCTCGAGCAACGAGCACAAATAGCCTTGGCGCGGGCCACATCGACGAACTCTTCTGAAAAGAACAAATACGACAACGTTCCATTGCCGTCGTTGCATCGCATCGCAGAAAGCACGAACTCAGGGTCGTCGTCGATTGCTAGTCTAAAATTTTTGCTCGCCTTGATTTCTAAATTTTGCGCATCTATCAGTGTCATTTTGATTCCTTTCAGTTGTTTGTATTGCTGTTTTGATTAGCCAATTTGGCTTCACGCCGGAAAAACAAAAAGACCGCCGGGTTTTCACCCGACGGTCTCGTGGATCTCTCCGACGTGAAATCTGTTTACGTCGTAAGCCCCTCGAGATGTCGGGCTGGTTGTTTGGTTGAATAATCAACGAAATTTTTCGTCGTGCCAAACCAACTTGGTTTACTAAATGTGGTTGAGCACGACTTGGGCGCGCGTTTATTGAACGTGCGGAATGCAGCAAATGCTGTCGGGCTCGAAATTGTGTTGAACATGAACCCTTTACTCAACCATGTTTTGCCACTGATTCCAAGCGATTTAAATTCATGAACCCCAAAAACCCATCTGAACCAATACTGGCTAGGGTTTTAGCATGCCGCCGAATAGCTCAATAAATGAGCTACCGACCCCGTTGCCCCAGGTTGGTCGTCGTTTTACTGCCACTCGAAAGGTGCGTCTTGGTGATGTCACCCCCAAGGGAAGACTGCGACTAGACGCCGTTGCGCGATATTTGCAGGACGTGGCCACAGATGATTCGCTAGACGGCCATTATGACGAGCCACATTCATGGGTGGTGAGACGAACACAGATGTGGGTCAAGAATTTTCCGAAATATTTGGATCAAGTCGAGTTGACGACTTGGTGTGGCGCACTTGGCTCGCATTGGGCGGAGCGTCGCACCCAAATCAAAAGTGCCGGAAGTGTTGCTATTGAATGTGCCGCGCTGTGGGTGCGCGTCGATTTTAAGACGATGAAACCAGTCGCGCTCTCGCCCGAATTGGTTGAATTGTTGCAGTCAGCCACGGGCGGCCGAAAAATTTCATCTCGACTTGAAATCGGCAAGAATTTGCCGGATTTGTTTGGCAACGACGCAACCACCAAAGAATGGCCGATTCGGTTCAGCGATATGGACGCGGTCGGTCATCTAAACAATGCGGCCTACTGGGAGGTGCTCGAAGAATATCTCGGCGCCAATTCTGGCAAACGCGCGCCAATAAAAGCCACTGTTGAACATCACGGGGCAATCGATCCCGGGGACAAGGTGCGAATCGTCACGCAAAAAATCGACGGACGAATCGTCATGCGCCATATTTTGGCCGACGACACGGTTGCTGCCGTGACAGAGATTATTTTTTCTCAGTTTTAGTTTCTTTGAATACGTTTTCGCGATAAAACTTCAATTCGCGGATGCTTTCACGCACGTCGTCTAG
>CAYOVI010000027.1:16221-17819 GCA_964407365.1 uncultured Ferrithrix sp. | reverse complement strand
GCTGGTGGTGCGCCGAGATCTCCGGCTGCCTCTTCAAGAGACTCGTCAAGACCGGCCAATCGCGCTCGCACTATTAGCGTGACAACTGCACTTGCATAAAGCGACTGACCAACCCAAAGCTTGTTGATGCCGCCATTGAATGGCCCCCAACCCGTCGAGAAAATCGCACCAAATATCGGCACATCTTTGATTCGCGGAAACCAGGTAACCAGAGCGATCGCATCCATAATCTCGGGGGTGACGAGAATCAGAAATACCGTTGCCATGAACGCCTTCGTCCAGCCCCCAGGACGACGTGCCAAAGCAACACCTGACATGCCACCGATTGCTACTGCGATAAGCGTCGCGCCAAATGCCGCTATGAATGAGTTCCGAATCGCATCACCAATGCCCGCAAAATCAAAGATCGAGCGATACCAGTCGGTCATCAGCCCGTTGATGACAAATGCCAAGACGAAGATTCCACTTGCGAGCCAAGTCTTAATCGATCTGGCGACAAACGTCTTGTTCTTGAAATAATTTTGGGCAAAGACACCAATTGCGATCAATACTGCAAATCGAATCAGAACCCCGATCATCACCGCCCCGTCGAAAAGCTCACCCCACCATTTGACGCTCGTGGCGCCCGACCAGATCGTAAATGAACTGCCCGCGTTGAACGAGTGCAGAATCACCAACAAAATCGGCACAAACAAAAAGATCAGCACGAGCACCGTCCACACTGCCAACAACTTGCTGAGAATCTCTCTCTTGACGCGCGTCTGCATTTTCTCGGTTCTGATTTGACTCTTCGCCCGTTCATACATCTTGCGTCGCATTTGCTGAATCGCCGGTGAAGCCAATGATGCGACTCGCGGCAGCACCCATAAAATCGCAGATCCAACTATCAATGTCAAGAGCACCGCACCAATCATCAATATCGCCATAGCCGAACCCAGTGGCCAGTTTTGAGCCCCACTGAATTGCGATGCGATCATCGCCCCGATCATGTTGCCCTTGGCGCCACCCAAAACGGTTGCCGTTACATAGTCACCGCACATCGGTATAAAAGTCAGCAGAACCCCGGCGATTATTCCGGGCCCCGCAAGAGGCAGAGTGACGCCAAAGAAAGTTGCAACTCGACCTGCACCAAGATCTTTGCTCGCTTCGCGCATGCGCACGTCGATGCGATCGAGGGCAACGAACAAAGGCAAAATCATGAAACCGAGATAGTTGTAGACGATTGCAATCTGCACGGCAGTAGCGGTTTCAAGAATTTGAATGCCGTTGCTACCGATGTAGCCCATTTCAATGAGCCATTTCGAAAGCGTTCCGTTCGGCGCCAGCGGTATTCGCCATGCAACCGTGCGAATCAAAAAGCTCGTGAAACTCGGCACCACAACCGCGGCCAAAATAATTGCCTTCCACTTTTCGGCAACTTTGAATGCGGCAAAATAGGCAACAGGCAGACCAATCACCACGCACATAACCGTGGCCACGATGCTGATGCGCAAGGTTGCCCTGAACGTCTTGAAAAACGTCTCGTCAAAAACCGACGAATAACTATTGGAAGATAAATTGCTCAGATCTACCGGCAATAACTTCGTCGTGTCTTTGGT
>CAYOVI010000027.1:0-16211 GCA_964407365.1 uncultured Ferrithrix sp. | reverse complement strand
TGCCAAACGAGTAGACGACAATGAAGGCGATCGGTGCCGCAAAAAAAATGAAATACCAAATGATCGCCGGAATGGCGAGCAGATATTTCGGGGTTCTGAACCTGGCTCTAGATTTTGCGGCGACCGAAACGGCCACTAAAAATCAGCCCCCGGCCTTTGCCTTCGACTTGTTGAGAATGTCGATTAACCGATCTAGTGCCGGCGTTATCACCTGTGTTCGCATTGTTTTGACCTGATCATCACCAAAGAAAATCATGTCGCCACGGGTCAAGTCTGGTGCAATCTCTGAGATCAGAGTCGACATGTTTTTCATTCCCGTGTGATAGCCGTGATAAGACAAGTCTTTTATCGAGATTTCTGGTATCAAGTCCCAGTTGATCCATGCATTGGCTGCTTGGGCGTTCGGCGCACCCGCTGCAATGCAGTAGTTGTCCATCCACAGTTCGGTGTTTGGCGCACCAAGCACCCATTTCCAAACCGATGGGTCTCCACCGGCTTCTTCGATTCGACTGTAAGCCTGACGAGCGTCACCATTCCATGCCATGGCGATCGAATAGGCACCCTCGGCGAGTTTCGTGGATGGATAACTGTCGAACGCCTTGATGTGTTGTGCAAACTCTTCGACCAAGAATTTTTCGCAAGCGTCTAGATCTTCTTTCTTCTCGGTATTCCAGTCGATGCCATTTGCCCAAAACCACATACCCGCGTAGTTTGGCGCCGCGTCAATGACCGCGCAGTTGCCACTTGCTTCGCCCATGCAGACATCGATGAAGTCTTGCCAGGTTGTCATTTGTTTCGAAATCTTCGACGAGTCGTAGAAATAACCAGTTGTACCCCAGTTCTTACAAACCGAATATTCATTCGTCGGATCCCACGCTTGGGCCAAATAATTTGGGTCGACGTTGACCATGTTTGGAATCAACGACTTGTCGAGCTTTTGAATCAAACCTTTTTCGATCATCTGGGGAATATATGGTCCGGTCGGAACGACGATGTCAAAACCACTGGCACCACCACTAGTTGCCAACTTGGTGATCAAGTCTTCGTTGCTTGCGTAATAATCGACTTTCATCGCGACATTGAGAGTCGACGCCGCAAGTTCACCCACCAGTTCGGGGTCGTTGTAGTCGCCCCAGGTATACATCGCCAACGTGCCACTCGACTGATTTACGACTCGGCTCCATTCGCCCGAGGCCAAACCTTCACCACCTTGGTCATCGCCGGCCGAATCACCCTCTGACGAACCGCATGCCGACGCAACGAGAGCAAAACCAGCAAGTGCTGTGCCACCTTGCAAAAAAGCGCGACGTGAGAGTTTTTCGCGAAAGCTCTCTGGCGCCAACATCTTCAATTGCTTCTTTTCGCTTTTCATTGCTTTCCCCTTTTATTCGTTGTGATATCTGAATAATAGTCAGTTCTTAGGGCACTGGTCATTAAGCATGGGGCGTGCCTGCAAGCACCAAATCTGCCTGCCGTGCCGAAAACAAATAGACATCGTCAGCCGACCAAGAGCACCAAACCGAGTCTCCAACCGCAAACCGAGACGGGTCCGTGCGACTCACCTGAACAAGCAAGTCTCGAGAACCAGCTGTTACGACATATTGCAGCACATCACCAAAGTGAGATACACCAGCAACTTTGGCACCCACAAAATTGGCATTTGAGGTCGGCTTTACCGACGAAAGATTTATCGTCTCGGGTCGCACTGCGGCAAGAGCATCTTGACCCTTTGGCACGGTTTCTTCTGGTCGCGTCGCGGTAAAAATTGTTCCGTCGTTGGCCTTGGCGCCGTTTTCGGTGGCGACACCCCGCCAAAAATTGTTTCGACCGATGAATCCGGCGACAAATGCCGAGGCCGGTCGTTCATAGACAGTTTCGGGGTCGCCAAGTTGTTCGACGTGACCGTTGAGCATGATCGCGATGCGATCTGACATTGACATCGCTTCTTCTTGGTCGTGGGTGACAAAGACAAACGTTATTCCAAGGCGACTCTGCAAAAGTTTTAACTCAATTTGCATTTCTTCGCGCAACTTTCGATCGAGTGCACCTAGGGGCTCGTCGAGCAACAAAATGCTCGGTCGATTTACCAGCGCTCTTGCAACCGCAACCCGCTGTTGTTGACCACCCGAAAGCTGGCGAGGTTTGCGTGTCGCCATCTTTGACATCTGCACCATGTCAAGGGCCTCGACGACCTTGGTTGCTATCTCATCTTTTGAAACACCTTTTTGTCGCAAGCCATAAGCCACGTTTTCAGCCACACTCATGTGTGGAAACAACGCATAGTGCTGAAAGACCGTGTTGACATCGCGTTTGTAAGGCGGAACGCCTTGCACATATTCACCACTGATGCGCACGAAACCCTCATCGGGTTGTTCGAAGCCGGCGAGCATGCGCAACGTCGTGGTTTTACCACAACCGCTCGGCCCAAGCAGCGACAAAAACTCGCCTGATTTGATTTCAAGATTCAAAGTGTCGACGGCGATAACTTCGCCATAACGCTTGGTCACATTAACGAGTTCGACCGAACCGCGCTCGCTCACCACTAACGGCACCTGCTTGCAAAATTCACAGTTGCAAATCCCCTGACTGACTAAATTGCCTCAACCCAGACATTACATATTTCTACTAGATTTGAGCACATGGCGAGCCCAGCAATCAAAACTCTGGGTGTGCCCAAAGAGACCAAGACCTCCGAGGGACGAGTCGCCTTGACCCCAGACGGAGTTCGCGAACTAGAGCGAGTTGGCGTCGAGGTGTTCGTCGAAACCTCTGCTGGGCTTGGCGCATCAATCGACGACCGTCAATACGAGTCTGCCGGCGCGACGATAGTTGCAACCGCACGCGAGGCCTGGTCGAAGCAAATGGTCGTGAAAGTCAAAGAACCAACCGTCAAAGAATTTGAATTTTTGCGACCCGATCTCACGTTGTTCACATATCTGCATCTTGCGGCATATCCCAAAGTTGCCGAAGCATTGCTGAAAAGCAAGACAACTTCGATCGCCTACGAGACGGTTCAAGAAGTCGATGGTTCTCTGCCTTTGCTCGCCCCGATGAGCGAGATTGCTGGTCGCATCGCCACACAGGTCGGGGCGTTTTATCTGCAGAGCCCAAACGGCGGTCGTGGCGTGTTGATGGGTGGCGCACCTGGTGTGCACCCGGCAAAAGTTCTTGTGATCGGTGCAGGCAACGTCGGCTGGAACTCTGCGTGGATCGCCGGCGGCATGGAGGCCGAGGTGGTGTTGCTCGACAAGAATCTCGATCGCTTGCGTTTTCTTGACCAAATTATTGATTCGCGTATCACGACGATTGCCTCAAATCGTGGGGCAATCGAGAGATATATCTCTCAGGCAGATTTGGTGATCGGCGCGGTGCTCGTGGCAGGCGCAAGAGCACCCGTGGTCGTCTCTGAAGATATGGTCAAGTCGATGAAGCGTGGCGCGGTGATCGTAGATGTCGCCGTCGACCAAGGTGGTTGCATCGAGACGATTCATGAGACAACCCACAAAGAACCCGTCTACGAGATGCACGGGGTTCTGCACTATGCGGTCGGCAACATGCCAGGCGCGGTGCCCCACACGAGCACCTATGCGCTGACTAATGCGACGTTGCCATACTTGCTTGAAATTGCCAAACTCGGCACGAAACAAGCCGTGACTCACGACGAGAGACTCAAACTCGGGGTCAACACCGTCGACGGTGAAATAACCAACGCTGCCGCGGCAACGGCGCTCAACAAAGAAACTGTCGACTGTTTGAAAGTTTTAAAAAACTAATCGCAACAACTGTCTCGCCAGCCACAACCAGAACACTTGAAGTGCGCGTGCTCGGCGTGCAACTTTGAGCCGCAGTGCGGACACTCAGAAAAAATTGCAAAGCGCGTGTTGCACGACTTTTGATCGGTCGGTTGCGTCGTAGCAACAAGATTTTTTTCGTCGATGCTCGTGGCCTCCACGACACAATTATTGCACTAGCGTTGAAGAGATTCGCGCATGACCGACCAGCACAACCAAGCAAAATCTGGCGGCGCCCGCGCGGCCTTTCAGTCGCGTGACTTCAGGCGCATCTGGTTTGGTTCGTTCGCGTCGAACATCGGCACTTGGATTCAAAACGTCGTTCTGCCTGTCTACATATATTCGCGTACTGGTCGGGCTTCTTTCGTCGCCGTTGTCATTTTCGCCCAACTCGGCCCAATTCTGTTGCTGTCGATTCCTGGCGGGGTCATCGGCGACCGAGTCAACCGCAAGAAGTTTCTCGTCTCAATGCAATCGTTGCAGTTGTGTTGTTCGCTTTTGCTGGCCTTTTTTGCCGCCAACAATGTTGCCCTTTGGCTGATCTTTGCGGCCCAATTGGGCGTGGGCATCGGCAACGCGTTGCAAATTCCGGCATGGTCAGCGATGCTCACGACGTTGGTGCCTGCCAAAGATATAGCAGGGGCGATTTCGCTCAATTCAACCGTGATCAACGGTGCGCGGGTTATTGGCCCGATAATCGTTGCCGTTCTTTCACAGTGGAGCGTCACAACCGCTCAATTCTTTGCGATAAACGCGATGACCTATTTGTTCGTCATTGTTGCATTGCTCAGCGTCGATGTGCCTGAGTTCGCCAAAGATACGACCGCGGGTTGGCGACGTTTTACCTTCGCATTTAAAATCGCCCGCGAACGCATCGTCGTTTCGAGACTTGTTCTGACACTCGCCTCGTTTTCTCTCATCTCGCTGCCTTATGTCGGTTTGTTTCCTGCGGTCGCCAAACTCAATTTCGGAATCGAGTCGCAAAGTTCGACATACAACTGGCTCTATGCAACCTGGGGTTTGGGGGCATGTCTGGGTGGCTTGAGCGTCTCGACAATTTTTGTCGATGTCGACAATCGCAAACTCATTCGCGTTGGCTTTGCGAGTTTCAGCATCAGCATGATGGCTTTTGCACTATCACCAAATGTCGGCCTCGCTTTCGCGACTGCTTTCTTTTTGGGTGCCGCATATTTTTTCACCACGACATCGATGCAAACAGTTCTCGTTTCGGGCCTCTCGCCAGATATTCGGGCAAGAGTGATGGCGCTGTGGTTTATGGCCTTCGGGGGCACCGTGCCAATCGGAAACCTAATCTTTGGCCCACTGATAGACCGTTATGGCTCGCAATGGTTGTTGATCATGGGTTCGATTTGGGCCGCAGTGCTGTGGTGGTGGTGCGACATCGAACGAATCGAGACCCTAGAGCCCGTCACAAAGGCGCACGAGTCCGGTGACTTTTGAGCCTTTGACGAGTGCGGCATAGTTGCGGTCAAGCCCGGCCAATCTCGCTCGCGCCTGATCAAAACTGACCGGTTTTATGCCATAAAGATCGGTGTTCACGGCAACCAGTTCGACGCCAAGTTTTTCGGCAAGTTCGCAAATTTCTCGGTGATCTTTTTCTGGCTCTGCCAATTCGGCCATCAAACCGCAGAAGGCTATTTTTCTTGACGCCTCAATTGTGGCCAATGCTTCTAGTGCTGCACGCATCGAGGCCGGATTTGCATTGTAAGAATCATCTACGACCTTCGCCCCATTATTCAGAGTGCGCATTTGCATGCGCGAGTCAGAGATCTTGGCTGATGAAATTGCCGATGCCGCCAATTTGCAATCAACACCAAGAAGACCGGCCACACAAAGAGCTGCCAACGCGTTGAGAGCCATGTGCTTTCCGGCAATCTGCATGACAAGTTCGACCTCACCCCACGGCGTGAAGACGCTTGCAGTCACACAGCCACTGGCATCGATGCTGTGTGAAGTCATTTGCACGTCAGCGCTGGAATGCGAGCCATAACTCAAAACACCTGCCGTAGTCGCACCGCGCATCGACCAAACTCTGTCATCGTCACGATTCAAAATTGCCGTGCCTGAACTCGGCAAAGACTCGATGAGTTCTTGCTTGGCTTTTTTGACGCCCTCGATCGAGCCCACTCGCTCGGTGTGGGCATTGGCAACTGCGGTGACGATGCCGATCATTGGGCTGGCGACTCTGCAAAGTCTGGCGATCTCGCCAAAACCGCGCATACCCATCTCGAGCACCAGAGCCTGCGTCTCGTCTGGTGCATTCAAAATAGTTGTGGGCAAACCAAAGTCGTTGTTGAAAGATTTTTCGTTTGCATGCGTTTTGAAAGCCACACCAAGTGCGCTTGCAATCAGGTCTTTGGTCGAGGTTTTGCCGACTGAACCAGTGATTGCCACAACTCTTTGCCCCAAATTTTTTTCAAGTTTTGCCCTGCCCCAGGCACCAAGTTCAAGCAACGCGGCAAGTGTGTCTGCAACCTTTATCGCCGAGCGACCCTCGGGCTCGCGCGAGGTCAGATAAGCCCCGGCACCCCTTTTGATTGCATCACCAATGAAGTCGTGCCCATCTCGTTGATCGATTATCGGCACGAATAGCTGGCCTGGAGTGATTGTTCGTGAATCAAAAGAGAGACCAGACAAGTGAGCATTAGAACCGACTAGTTCTCCGGCTACCGCGCGTGCAACATCTGCTGCCATGAAGCGCATAGACCTTTTATCTTAACTGCGATCGACAAGTGCGTAAGATTGTCGCCACATTGCGAGTACCGTGAAAGAAAATGATTAGCGAAAATCGCAAGTCAAAAACACGCGTCGTTGTTTTGTTTGGTGGTGAGTCTGCCGAGCACGACGTCAGTTGCATAACTGCAGCCCACGTTCTGCGCGCACTCGACCCGCAAAAATATGAGATCTCGACTGTCGGAATTACTCGTGATGGTCGATGGGTGCAAACCGAATTGCCCCAATCGCGCGATGTCAAGGCACTCAACGCTCAAGGTGCACCCACGAGTGCAAACCTTGTTTTCGACAACACCTCGAACACGGCGCCACTTGTGGTTGTTCCGTTGCTGCATGGCCCGATGGGCGAAGACGGCACTGTGCAAGGCCTGCTCGAACTCGCCCATGTGGCCTATGTCGGCTCGGGGGTTCTTGGCAGCGCAGTCGCGATGGATAAATCAGTGGCCAAACAAATCATGTCGGCTCATGGCATTGCCCAACAGAAATTTCTTTCGGTTCGCGACAGCGACGATGCGAACAAAGCAATCGACGACGCGATCGCCTCATTTGGTCTGCCGATGTTCATCAAGCCCGCAAACATGGGCTCGTCAATTGGTGTGAGCAAGGCCAAAACTCGTCAAGAGGCGCTATCGGCTTTGACAAAAGCATTCGAATATGACGAATGGGTTCTTGTCGAAGAGGCAGTTGTTGGTCGCGAGATCGAAGTGGCTGTTCTTGGCAATGAAAACCCTCGCGCCTCGATTCCAGGCGAAATCATTCCGAGCCACGAGTTCTATGACTACGAAGACAAATATGTGGGTGACGGTGCTCAGTTGTTGGTGCCGGCGCCACTTTCGGCCAGCGAAGTTGCCCAGGTTCAACAACTCGCTTTGAAGATCTATCGCATCTTGCGAGCCGACGGCATGGCTCGCGTCGACTTCTTCTACGAAAAAGCAAGCCGCGGGTTCTTGTGCAATGAAATCAACACGATTCCAGGTTTCACGCCAATCTCGATGTATCCGAAACTTTGGCAGGCGTCTGGTCTTACATATTCAGCATTGTTAGACGAGTTGATTGCCCTGGCGATTGCCCGTCAGGCCAAGCGACGCAACAAAACTTCGCGCTGATAGTTCGCGCTTTACGTGCCAGCAGCCGGAATGTTTATCTTCATGCCGGCATACAAGAACACGTCGATACTCGACCACTGATTTGCCGCCAAAAGCGCGGGCATCGACACGCAGAACTTTTTCATGATCACATACAGCGAATCACCCTGGGCGACTTCATAAACACCTTCGGGTCGGTTGCCGCAACCGGGTTGCCCGACTGGGTTCGCGGTGTTTGTTTGCTGAACATTGGTCGAAACAACTTGAGCGGTCGGGGGAATTCTCAACTTTCGACCCGGATAAGGAAACTGGGTCGCAGCAACCAAGCCATTCCATGCCAACAATTCGGTGACCGTGATGCCAAACAATGTTGCCACCTTGATTGGCGAGTCACCTGCCTGCACGATGTATTGCTGCTCGACACCCACTGCGCCCGGTGGCAACGTTGTGGTTGTGTTGGGCAGTGTCGTTTGCACCGGCGGAATCGTCGCAAAATCGGTTGGCCCAATCGGCACGACCGTGGTCGCCGTGCCCGAGACGTCTACGCCACAAGCCCCCATCACAAACGATGAAACAATCAGGGCAATGCAGACAATCTGAAACTTCTTATTGGGCATCACGCTCTATCGTAAGCGATTTCTGGTGCTCAAGCTGAGCACGCCAATACTGCAAACTCAACTCAAAGGTTGCGCCGATGCGACGACGGGCAACGGCAGATCTGTTTGGCCCATTAGATATTTGTCGACGCTGGCCGCTGCGGCTCGACCCTCTGCAATCGCCCAAACAATCAAACTTTGCCCGCGACCCATGTCACCTGCGACAAACACACCGCGAACACTCGATCTATATTCGTCGTCGCGAGCGACGTTTCCACGGGCGTCAAACTCGACACCAAGATTTTCGAGCCATGTCGGCTTTTCCGGACCGACAAATCCGAGGGCGAGCAAAACCAAATCTGCCCGCAATTCACGCCGTGTGCCTTCGATCGGCACGAAGCGACCATTTTCCGATCTGACTTCGCAGATTGACAGAGCTCGCACATTGCCGCTTTGGTCGCCAATAAATTTTTCGGTTGCAACGCTGAAAAGTCTCAGACCGCCTTCTTCATGAGCAGAAGAAGTTCGCAAGATGAAACTCCACTGTGGCCAGGGGTTGTTCGCCCCGCGCACGCTCGGAGGCTGGGGCAAGATTTCAAGTTGTGTGATTGATTCGGCACCTTGTCGAATTGCCGTGCCCAAGCAATCTGCGCCGGTGTCGCCACCGCCGATTATCACGACGTGTTTTCCCTTTGCCGAAATCGTCGGTTCGGCGACGTCGCCTTGTTGCACCTTGTTCGATAACGGCAGATACTCCATTGCTTGGTAGATGCCCTTCAAATCTCTGCCGGGCACTTGCAGGTCTCGCCAATTGGTCGCACCACATGCCAACACGACTGCGTCGTGCGATGCGAGCAAAACATCGATGTCGACGTTGTCGCCCACGCTCGCACTCGTGCGAAAAATCGTGCCTTCAGTCGACATCTGCTTGATGCGACGATCAATATGGCGCTTTTCCATCTTGAATTCGGGTATTCCGTAGCGCAATAAACCACCAATTCGATCGGCGCGCTCGAGCACCAACACATCGTGACCGACTCGAGTTAATTGTTGGGCAGCTGCCAACCCAGCAGGGCCAGACCCGATTACCACGACACGTTTACCCGTTTTCTGCGAGGGCATTTGGGGCAACACCCAACCTTCGCGCCACGCACGATCGATTATCTCGACTTCAACTTGCTTGATTGTCACGGCATCAGAGTTGATGCCGAGCACACATGCCGATTCGCAAGGAGCCGGGCACAACCTGCCCGTGAACTCTGGAAAATTATTCGTGGCATGCAAACGTTCGATCGCCTCACGCCAGTTGCCACGATAGACGAGATCATTCCAGTCGGGAATCAAGTTTCCGAGCGGACACCCATTGTTGCAAAAAGGTATGCCGCAATCCATGCAACGCCCTGCCTGGCGAGTCAATTCTTCGGATGCGAAGGGTTCGTAGACCTCTTTCCAATCTTGCACTCGCACGGCGATGCGGCGACGCTTGGGGGTTTGACGATCCCAATTCAAAAATCCGTTTGGCTCACCCATGATGGCCCACTTTTGATTTTTTACCTTGGTGGGCAATCACTCGGGCATAATCGCGTGGCATTACTTTTTTGATTTTGGAAAAAGAGTTTCGCCAATCTGCCAAAATCTCACGGGCACGTTGCGAGTTGGTCAAATTCATGTGGCGACTTATTGTCGTCTTCAACCAATTCACGTCTTCGTTATCGAGTGCCAACAGGTCAACCAGCTCATTGTTGACTCGCGATACAAACGAGCCGTCGACGTCGAACACATAGGCGATGCCACCAGACATGCCAGCGGCGAAGTTTCTTCCGGTAACTCCGAGAACGACGACTTTTCCACCTGTCATATACTCACACCCGTGGTCGCCCACACCTTCGACAACTGCCATCGCACCAGAGTTGCGCACACAAAATCGCTCGCCCACGATGCCTGAAATAAATATCTCGCCACCGGTGGCGCCGTAACCAATCACGTTGCCGGCAATCACATTTTCGTGGGCAACAAACTGAGCGCTCGAATCTGGGCGCAAAACTATTCGTCCTCCAGACAAGCCCTTGCCCAGATAGTCGTTTGCGTCGCCCTCGAGGGTCATTTCAATGCCTCTTGGCACGAATGCACCAAAACTTTGACCAGCCGAACCGACGAAGCGCAATTGAATTGTCGAGTCAGGCAAACCGATTGCACCAAATCGCTTTGTCACCTCATAGCCAAGCATCGTGCCGACCGTGCGATTGGTGTTGAAAATTCGATACTCGGCGATCGTCGGCAAAGCGTCGTTCAATGACCTGGCGCAGTCGATTATCAACTTGTTATCAAGTGCGCCAGTCAAGCCGTGATCTTGGGTCGTCGATCTAAACGGTGTTTGACCATACGGATTTTGGGGCGCCATCAAAATCGGCGAGATATCTAGCCCGCGTGCTTTCCAATGGTCAACTGCGACCCGCGGGTTAAGCATGTCGACACGTCCGACGGCTTCTTGCAAAGTTCGAAAACCGAGTTGCGCCAAATATTCGCGCACTTCGGTGGCGATGAATTCAAAAAAGTTGACCACAAACTCTGGCTTGCCTGCAAACTTTTTGCGCAACTCAGGGTTCTGGGTCGCGATACCCACAGGGCACGTATCTAGGTGGCAAACGCGCATCATGATGCAACCGCTCACAACAAGTGGTGCCGTGGCAAAACCAAACTCTTCTGCGCCGAGCAAGGCCGCAATCACCACATCGCGACCAGTCTTCATTTGTCCATCGGTCTGCACAACTATTCGGTCACGCAGACCGTTGAGCATCAGCGTCTGTTGTGTCTCTGCCAGGCCGAGTTCCCACGGGGCGCCCGCGTGTTTGAGCGAAGTCAAAGGTGATGCACCCGTGCCACCATCGTGGCCCGAAATCAAGACAACGTCGGCCTTAGCCTTGGCCACGCCAGCTGCAACCGTGCCAACGCCCACTTCGGCGACGAGTTTTACGTGCACACGAGCCTGAGGATTCGAGTTTTTCAAGTCGTGAATCAATTGCTTGAGATCTTCGATCGAATAAATGTCGTGGTGAGGTGGTGGCGAGATCAGACCGACACCCGCTGTTGAGTGTCGGGTTTTGGCAATCCACGGATACACCCTGTGCGCAGGCAGTTGACCGCCCTCGCCCGGCTTTGCACCTTGGGCGATCTTGATTTGCAGATCATCGGCATTGACCAAATATTCGCTCGTCACACCAAAACGCGCCGACGCAACCTGTTTGATCGCCGATCGCTTCGAGTCGCCATTTGCCATCACAATGTTGCGCTCGGCGTCTTCGCCACCCTCGCCCGTGTTGCTCTTGGCGCCAATGCGATTCATGGCGATGGCCAAGTTTTCATGGGCTTCAGACGAAATCGAACCATAACTCATTGCTCCGGTTGAAAATCTTTTGACGATTTCGCTGACAGGTTCGACCTCGTCGATCGAAATTGGTTTTTCTGCTTTGACGAACTCGAACAACCCGCGAAGTGTCGACAACACGCGCGACTGATCATCAACTGATTTTGTGTATTGCTTGAAAACCTCATATCGACCAGAGCGTGTCGCGTGTTGCAGTCGATAAACGGTTTCAGGGTTGAACAGGTGATGTTCGCCCTCTCTGCGCCACTGATATTCACCACCCAGATCGAGTTGTCGATGACGACGCTGATCTGGGCGCGAGGGATAAGCGGTCGCATGGCGCGCGGCAACTTCGTCGGCAATCTCTTCGAGTGAAATGCCACCGAGACGCGAAACGGTTCCGGTGAAAAATTCATCGACGATTTCACGCGACAAACCGATCGCCTCAAAAATTTGCGCGCCCGTATATGACGCAACGGTTGAAACGCCCATCTTGCTCATCACCTTCAGCACGCCCTTGCCTGAGGCCTTGATGTAGTTGCTGATCGCTTTTTTTGGTTCAAGTGCGGCGATGCCGTCGAGGTTCGCCGACTGATTGTTTCTCACCAAGTCTTCGATCGTCTCGAAGGCCAGATATGGGTTTATCGCGCCTGCGCCATAACCAATCAACAATGCCATGTGGTGCACTTCGCGAGCGTCACCCGTTTCGATGATCAACCCCACTTTGGTGCGCTGCTTTTGGCGAATCAGATGATGATGCACGGCGCTCGTCGAAAGCAAACTTGGTATCGGGGCAAAAGTGTCGTCACTGTTTCGATCTGAAATCACCACGATGCGAGCGCCGTCGTCGATTGCCCGAGATACCTGTTCGCACATCTCAGTGATTGAACTGCGCAGGCCGATGGCCCCATCTGCGACCCGATAGAGAGCGCCGACCACGATCGAACGCAAGTGTTCAAAATTTCCGTCGTCGTTGATGTGAATTATCTTTGCGAGTTCGTCGTTGTCGATTATCGGAAACGGCAAAACGAGTTGCTTGCAATTCTCGGCGCTTGCTTGAAGCAGGTTGGCCTCTGGTCCACAAGTCGAGCCGACTGACGTGACGATCTCTTCTCGAATCGCGTCGAGTGGCGGGTTTGTCACCTGGGCAAACATCTGCGAAAAATAGTCGAACAGCAATCGTGGGCGACGCGAAAGCACCGCGATCGGCGTATCGGTGCCCATCGAGCCGATGGGTTCTGCACCGGTCAATGCCGTGGGCGCCAAAATCAGTTTCAATTCTTCGTGCGTGTAGCCAAACATTTGCTGTCGACGCAAAACGCTTTCGTGACTGAACACGACATGCTCGCGATCGGCGAGATTCTTTAACTCGACTTGGCCTTCGTCTAGCCATTTGCCATAGGGCTCGCGTGACGCCAAAGATTCTTTGATTTCATCGTCCCCGACAATTCGTCCCGCTTCAGTGTCGACCAAGAGCATTCGACCGGGTTGCAATCGACCTTTGGCCACGATCTTGCTCGGGTCGATTTCGACAACGCCCACTTCGCTCGACATGATCACCAAGTCGTCGTTGGTCACCCAATATCGACTCGGTCGCAAACCATTGCGATCTAACACCGCACCAATCACGGTGCCATCGGTGAAAGCGACGCTTGCCGGTCCGTCCCATGGTTCCATCAACGACCCGTGATATCGATAAAAAGCGCGCTTGGTCTCTGACATCGTGGTCGAGTTCTCCCACGCTTCAGGAATCATCATCAAAACCGCGTGTGGCAAACTTCGCCCCGACAAATGCAAAAGTTCGAGCACCTCGTCAAAACTCGCCGAATCTGAACCACCCACCGTGCAAATCGGGAAGGCTTTTTCCAGATCGGGAATCAACTTTGTGGCCAAGAGCGACTCTCGCGTGCGCATCCAATTTCGGTTGCCCTGCACGGTGTTGATCTCGCCGTTGTGGGCGATGTATCGATATGGGTGTGCCAGCGGCCACGACGGAAAAGTGTTGGTCGAAAATCTGCTGTGCACAAGCACCAATGCCGACTCAATTCTCTGGTCACTCAAGTCGGTGAAAAACAGCGACAGTTGAGGTGTCGTCAACATGCCCTTATATATGAGCGTGCGCGAAGACAACGACGGAAAATAGGTTTTCAGTTCACTGGGCATTTCGTGTTCGATGCGTTTGCGCAAAACAAACAATTTTCGATCTAGATCTATCGACTTTGCGCCGGCCTGGTCTTCGACGAAATACTGCATGAATGTCGGCATCACCCGCAACGCGCTAGCCCCCAGACAACCCGGGTCTATGGGCACGCTTCGCCAGCCAAGCGTTCGCAACTTTTGCTCGACTGCGAGCGTCTCGACGTGCGCACGTGCCTTTGCCGACAATTCGAGATCTTGTGGCAAAAACGCGAGACCCACGCCATAACCGCCCACTTCGGGCAATGCAAATTCTGTGACACTGCTCAAAAACTTGTGCGGTATTTGCAACAGCACTCCAGCACCATCTCCGGTTTGCGCCTCGGCACCGGTAGCACCGCGATGCTCCATGTTGCACAACGCCCCAAGACCGAGTTCGACAATTTTGTGGCTGGCCCGACCGTGCATGTCGACGACGAAAGAAACGCCGCATGCGTCGTGTTCGAATCGTGGGTCGTAAAGACCAATCGCTTGGGGTAAATCTTGCAAAATTGTCGCCTCTCAAAAATTTGAATTCAGCCACCAACTGGCTGACTTGACGAGACGACGCTGGCTCGAGAATTAAAGTCTAGACATTCGGCGACTCAAATTTCGCCGGCCTTTTTTCGAAGTTTGCGGTGATCGCCTCCACCTGGTTGGGCGAGCCGATCAACTTGAAAATGATCTCACGTTCGAGGGCAAAGTGTTCTTTCGCACTGGCGTTCGACAGATGATTGATCAATTTTTTGGCTCCGCGCACGGCATCTGGGCTGCGACCGGCGATCTCGCGCGCCACTTGCATCGCGACTTCCAACGGGTCTTGGGCCAAACGCGTGACTAACCCGAGTGTGGCCCCTTCGGTGGCTTGCAAAATGCGCCCCGTAAAGACCAAATCTTTCATCACATCGTCGCGCACCAGCCGCGAGAGCATTAACGTGCCCGTCATATCGGGAATCAAACCCCAGTGCACCTCGCGCATCGACAACTGCGTGTCGGGATGCGCGATGCGAATGTCGGCACCAAGTGCGAGTTGCATGCCCCCGCCAAGTGCATGACCACGCAAAGCAGCAATCACCGGCACCGGTACCTCTTGCCACACCCAACAGATCTGCTGGGCCAAATGGGTGATGCGCTCACCTTGCATTGCCCCGATCACCGAACCCGAGCCATTGTCAGACTTGGCTTTGCCCATTTGGGCAAAACTTCCAAAGTCAAGCCCGGCACAAAACGATTGACCCTCACCCGAAAGCACTACGGCACGCACCGAGAGGTCGCTTTTCAGGCGCTCACCGGCGGCGGCAATTGCTTGAAACATCGCGTCATCCAACGCGTTGCGCTTGTCGGCGCGCGTGAGGCGCACGTGAGCAATGCCGTCTTGGTGTTCGACTGTCACTCGCGCGGCGATATCTGCTGTCGATGCCATAACTTTTGCCTCCGAATGCAAGACTAGGTGAAATGAAACTGAATCTGACCAATGACGAACTACTTTCAACCACACGCAGCGTGCGCAAACGCCTCGATTTTGATCGCCCCGTCGAGCGAAGCATCGTCGAAGAGTGTCTGAATCTCGCTCTTCAAGCACCAACGGGCAGCAACAGTCAAGGTTGGCATTGGGTCGTGGTCGAAGATGCAGCCAAACGCAAGGCGCTCGCCGATATTTACAAAGAAAATTTCAAAATATATGCCAGCATTCCCGGCCGCAAATATGCCGACGGCGACCAACGCATTGCACAAATGCCAAAAGTTCGCGACTCGGCGATGTTTCTCGCCGATGAAATGCACAGAGCGCCGATGCTGATGGTTCCTTGCATCGAGGGTCGACTCGAAAATATCGACGTTGCTATGGGCGCCGGCGGTTGGGGCTCGTTGTTGCCCGCCGTCTGGAGTTTCATGTTGGCCTTGCGCAGCCGCGGAATGGGCTCGGCATGGACCACGATTCATCTGATGCTCGAGGGCGAAAGGAAAGCAGCAGAAATTCTCGGCATTCCCCACGAAAAAATCACACAAGGTGGTTTGTTTCCGATCGCCTACACAGTTGGCACAGATTTCAAACCAGCCAAGCGACTGCCGCTCGAAAAAGTTCTGCACTGGGACAAGTGGTAGCAACCAATAAACTGTTGGTCCCCCAGTGAAATGAGCAGTCAATGACAGCCAGTGCCGGCACACCAATCGAACTAGTCAACGGCATCTATGCCAAACTCGCAAAAAACGTTGCGCTTGGTCGCAAACGCCTTGGTCGGCCGCTCACGCTTACCGAAAAGATTTTGATCAATCATTTGACCAAACCCGCCAAACAAGAACTCGAGCGCTCGCGCAGTTACGCCGATTTCAACCCCGACCGAGTGGCGATGCAAGACGCAACAGCGCAGATGGCGTTGTTGCAATTTATGACCGCTGGGCTGACAACGACCGCCGTGCCTTCGACCGTTCATTGTGATCACTTGAT
>CAYOVI010000026.1:0-17988 GCA_964407365.1 uncultured Ferrithrix sp. | reverse complement strand
GCGGCAACTCTGCAAGATATTCGTCGGTCATAGTTGCGATAGTCGCTGCCGCAATTGCAGGATATGCGATCGGTCAGCAAGCCGAACGTTCAAAAATCTCGAGTGCGGTACGCCAAGTTGCAATAATGCTCTTGGCAGTCGGTGTCACTTACACAATTGGTCGACTTGTGGGCGTGACCCTCAACTAGAAGATCGCAAATCGTGGCAATTAGTCAGCAAACAAATGTTTATGGCGAGCCACTAGAGCCGTGCAACTTTGACCCGATAACTGGTTTTTATCGCACGGGCTGTTGTGAAACCGGTGGCGACGACGCCGGCGTGCACACGGTATGCGCGATTATGACCGCCGAATTTCTTGAATATTCAAAGTCTGTGGGCAACGATCTTTCGACACCGATGCCGCAATATGGTTTTGCTGGTCTGAAGCCGGGCGATCAATGGTGTCTTTGTGCGCCACGCTGGCAAGAGGCTTTCGAGGCGGGCAAGGCCCCGAAAGTCAAGTTGCGCTCAACTCACACTTTGACGCTCGAATTTGTTGCACTCAAAAATCTTGAGGCGCACGCAATCGACAAATAGTCGTTAAGCGCCAGTGAGTGCGCGCCAACTGCCGGGCATGCCCGTGCGAACTTGTTCTGGGGTCATGAGCATCGTGCTCTCGGGCACCATGTCGACAAGAGCGCGCAGCTCTGAATAATGATGCGCTGCATCACCCAAGCCGGCGAACAGCTCTTTTCGGCGCGCGACAAGATCTGCTGGTGGGTCAAGCAACATGAAACCCCAAATGCCAAAGGCAATTGTCAAATCATGAATCACTGGTGCTCGCCCATATTTCGAGGCTCGACGCAATGCGATGGCAATTGCCCCACGAATCGCATCATCGGCAGATTCGCCCGGTTGCAAAACTATTGAGTCACGCAAATTTTCGGCGAGTTTCAGCACATAGCCCTGATCAGGGCCTTGATGGCCGAGTTTTTCACCCTTGGGTTGCCTGGTCACTATTGCTGCTGGCTTATCGTTGCGCCACGGTGAAGGCACGTGTTCAGGTGAAGAATATGTTCGCGGACGATCCGTCGGATCTAACGGTGTGAACTTTGGTGCTGCCATGACGCGACCAGCCTAGAACATTTAAATCAGGATCAAGACTGCAGATGCAACAAACCAAACACCAGAGATTCTTCAAGTGCTCGCCACGATGCTTCGATGATGTTCGCCGAAACGCCAATTGTCGTCCATGTGCGCTCGCCATCGGTTGCATCGATCAAAACGCGTGTGACCGCGCCGGTGGCAGACCCTGAGTCGAGAATTCGAACTTTATAGTCGGTGAGATGCACGCGCTCTAGTTGCGGATAACTTGCCCGCAATGCTTCACGCAACGCGGTGTCGATTGCGTTTACAGGGCCATTGCCTTCTGATGTGTAGACGCTGCGCGACTCGCCAACCCAAACCTTGACGGTGGCTTCTGTGGTAAATGTGCCACTTGCGGCCTCGTCGGTGATCACGCGCATTGATTCGACTTTGAAAAATGATTGATCCCACCCGGCAGCGCGACGCATCAAGAGTTCGAGTGATGCATCGGCGGCTTCGAAGTGATAGCCCTCAAATTCAAGTCGCTTGAGATCGTCGATGACTTGACCGATTGCCGGACCATCAAGTTTTATGCCAAGTTCTTGCGCCTTCATCGTTATCGTTGCGCGACCAGCCATTTCAGAAACCAAAAATCGAGTGCCGTTGCCGACGAGTTCTGGCGAAACGTGTTCATATGCGTCTTTAGCGCGGGCAATCGCCGAAACGTGCAATCCTGCTTTGTGGGCAAATGCCGATGCACCAACATATGGCGCTTGCGGGTTCATTGGTCGATTCAAAACCTCGGCGACATGATTGCTGACTTGGGTGAGACGTTCAAGACGGCCTTCAGGCAAACACTTGTAGCCAAGCTTGAGTTGCAAGTTTGGAATAACCGTCGTCAGGTTTGTGTTGCCCGTGCGCTCGCCCAAACCATTGAGCGTGCCTTGCACATGTCGCGCCCCGCTTTGCACGGCGGCAAGAGAATTGGCCACTGCACACCCCGTGTCATCGTGACAATGAATGCCAATTATGACGTCATTACCCATGTGACGACGAACATCAGCGACGATTTTTTCGATTTCATTTGGCAATGAGCCACCGTTGGTGTCGCACAGCACCAAATGAGTTGCGCCACCGATAACGGCTGCCTCAAGCACGCGCAACGAGTATTCGGCATTGTGCTTGTAGCCGTCAAAAAAATGTTCCATGTCGACGAGCACTCGTCTGTCGTTGGCGACGAGATATTTCACCGAATCACTGACCATTGCCACACCCTCGTCGACCGTGGTTTGTAGGGCTTGTTCAACGTGGTAAGCCGAGCACTTGGCAACGATGCAAACTGCGCTCGTTTGGGCCTCGACCAAGTTGCGCAAAGTTGGGTCGTCATCAACTTTGCCCATCGGGCGACGAGTTGAACCAAATGCAACGAGGGTCGAAGTATTGAGTTTCAGTTCGTTGCGGGCGCGCGCAAAGAACTCGATGTCTTTAGGGTTGGCACCTGGCCAGCCACCTTCGATGTAATGAACACCGAGAAAATCGAGTTGTTCGGCAATGCGAAGTTTGTCTTGAACGCTCGCCGAGACCCCCTCGACCTGCATGCCGTCGCGCAGTGTGGTGTCAAAGACTTCGACAAGTTCGCGCACGTCAGCCATAAATTATTTGACCAATTCGCACCATTGCTTGTAGCGATCATCTTGACCACGCACTGCCTTGGCATAGGTTGCCGCAATTGCCTTGGTCATCGGGCCAGGGCACGGAATCTTGCGCTCGTCCACCGAATTCACCGAACCCACCTCAGCAGCGGTGCCACAAACAAAAATCTCGTCAGCGATGTATAGGTCGCTGCGCGCGATGTTTTCGACGCGAATTTCATAGCCAAGATCACGCGCAATTCTTGAAACGCTCGACTGTGTGATGCCTTCGAGAGCGCCAGCCGAAAGTGGTGGCGTCAAAATCACACCGTTGCGCACGCAAAAAATATTTTCGCCCGTGCACTCGGCAATCAAACCACTCGGCGAGAGCATGATCGCCTCGTCATAGCCTGCTTTCAGTGCTTCGACTTTTGCCAAAGAAGAGTTGACGTAATTACCGACTGTTTTTGCCGCAGGCGGCATCGTGTTGTGATCGTGACGTGTCCATGAAGAAATTTTCATACGCACGCCTTTTTGAACTGCGTCGTCACCTAGATATGCACCCCATGGCCAGCAAGCGATCGCCACATCTACTTTGCACGGCAATGTATTCAGGCCCATTTCGCCATAGCCGTAATATGCAAGCGGACGAATGTAACAAGAAGGTAGACCAGTTGATTTCACGGTCTCTTTAGTTGCCTCGACGAGTTCTTCGACCGAATAAGGCAACTCCATGCCCAATATTTGGGCGCTATTCTGCAGGCGCTTCATGTGGTCGGTCAAACGAAATATTGCCGGGCCATTAGCCGTCTCATAAGCGCGAATGCCTTCAAAGACGCCGGTGCCATAGTGCAAAGTGTGCGTCAAGACGTGCACTTTTGCATCGTCCCAATTGACGAGCGAGCCGTTCATCCAAATTTTAGGCGTGGTTTTGATTGGCATTTTGTCTCCTGAAAACTTCTAAATCAGGCTACTAGCGACTGATTAAATGTTGGCTGAGACTCGGCGTGCGATTTCATCGCCGACTGCGACTGTCGAGCCAGAAACAGGCTCGGCGCAAGCATCTCGCAAAACTCGGGCGGCTTTTGCCTCGCCGAGATATTCAAGCATGTGAGCGGCCGACAAAATCGCCGCAACTGGGTTGGCAACACCTTTGCCGGCGATGTCGGGCGCAGAACCATGCACCGGTTCAAACATCGAAGGCCCACTGCGAGTCGGGTTCAGATTCGCCGACGAAGCGACGCCGATGCCACCCGAGACAGCGCCACCCAAGTCGGTGAGAATGTCGCCAAACAAATTGTCGGTGACGATTACGTCATAGCGATGCGGGTCTTGAACGAAATAAATGCAGGCGGCGTCTACGTGGTTATAAGCGGTCGAAACATCGGTGAATTCTTTTGCAACTCGGTCGAATGTGCGTTGCCACAGGTCGCCAGCAAAGGTAAGCACATTTGTTTTGTGAACAAGCGTTAAATGTTTTCTGCTTCGTGTGCGCGCAAGTTCAAATGCATAACGCACGCAACGCTCGACGCCTTTGGCCGTGTTGACACTGCCCTGGGTTGCAACTTCGTCGGGCGTGCCGCGTCGCAACACGCCGCCTTCGCCAACATATGGGCCTTCAGTATTTTCACGAATAACAACGAAATCGTGCGGCTTGGTGTGCCCAGGGGCCGTGCCGTTGAACGGGCGAAGATTTATATACAGGTCTAACTCAAAGCGCATCTTGAGCAAAAGACCTCGCTCGATAACCCCTGGGGGCACACCTGGTGCGCCAACTGCTCCGAGCAAGATCGCATCGAACTTGCGCAATTCAACAAGAGTCGCATCAGACAAAACTTCACCGTCGCGCAAATATCGCGCCCCGCCCAAATCGAAATTAGTCGTCTCAAACTTGACGCCGGTTGCACTGACAACCTTCAACGCTTCGGCCACGACTTCTGGACCTATGCCGTCACCACCTATGACGGCAATACGGTGCTGATTAGTTGCACCTTTGGCGTTTGTCTTTTGCGAAACCATAACTTCAAGCGTACGGCGCAAACACACGAAGGTGCCGAACCACAACCTGGCGTCAACTAGATAGCATTTTCGTGGTCATGATTCACAGACTTTCGCGAAATGCCTTCGAAAGATTGCGTGACGAGCACGCAGATCTAACCACCAGAGGGCGAATCGTGGCTGCCGAGAAAATTGCGCGCGCCCGCGAACACGGCGACCTCAAAGAAAACGGTGACTATCACGCCGCCAAAGACGAGCACGGTCAGATGGAAGCACGAATTCGCCAACTTGAATCAATACTTGAACAAGCCGAGATCGTCGAGCCATCGAAAGATGGCACTGTGGGTCTTGGCATGATCGTGACGGTGCTCTACGACGGCGATGACGAGTCGATGGCCGAAAGTTATCTGATCGGACACATCGAAGAGATCAGCGAGGCCCCAGTTATGAGCCCAACATCGCCCCTCGGGGCAGCGTTGCTCGGGGCCAAGGCTGGCGATGTTGTTGAGTATGACGCACCTAATGGCAAGTTGAAAGTCAAAGTTTTAGAGACGCGATCTCAGTGACGATTGATTCGGAGGCGCAGATACCCGGCCTGCCAGACGGTTTCGAAATCGAATTGCCTGGTCGTGGCAAAACCTTCTATCGCGAGAAAAAAGGGCCCGCTGGCGCACCCACTCTGATGCTTTTGCATGGCTGGACGGCAACCGCCGACCTCAACTGGTTCACCTGCTTTGATGCGCTAAGTGAAAACTTTAACGTCATCGCACTCGATCAACGCGGCCATGGTCGCGGCATTCGCACAAAAACGAAGTTCAAACTTGAAGACTGCGCCGACGATGTGGCGGCACTGGCCGACGTGCTCGGGGTTTCAACTTTTATTCCGGTTGGCTATTCGATGGGTGGCACTGTTGCACAATTGCTTTGGCAACGCCACGAGCATCGAGTGCGCGGCGTCGTGCTTTGCAGCACGGCGAGCAGCTTTTCGAAATCACGCGAAGAAAGACTGGGTTTCTTTGGGCTAACTGGTCTAGCGGCGCTTTCACGATTGACCTCGGCCCAAGCCCGCACCTGGTTGACCGACCAACTTTATTTGCAACGCAAGTCAAACGGATTAGCGCCGTGGGCAGTCAAACAAATCGCATCTCACGACTGGCGACACATTCTCGAGGCAGGTAGCGCAATCGGCAATTTTGACTCGCGCGAATGGTTGCCGAAATTCGACGAACCAGCAGCCGTCGTCATCACAACACAAGACGGCGTCGTCGCACCAGATCGACAAACCGAGCTTTACCAACTATTGAAAGATGTCGAGGTATTTGAAGTTCACGGTGGCCACAATGCGGTGTTTGCAAAAAAAGAGATCTTTGTGCCGACACTTGTTGAGGCCTGCATGTCAGTTTTGATTCGGTCGTCTACCTGAGCCGACCTCGCACAAGCTGACCGAAACGAACACAGTCACTCGATTGTTTCGCCGCTAGCGACGGCTTCAGGGTCGCGCCACAAATTATTGACGGCGTCAGCCAAACTTCCCCGAGCCGAGCCTGCATCGGTGACAATGTCGTCTGGCGTGTCGGCAAAACGCAAAACCGACGCCACACCATTGTCGCAAACACTCACGACTAGTCGCACCCTGCGGCGCTGAGGGTGTTGACTCGGCGGCACCTCGCTTAAGTCTTGGTTCTCGGGGCTTTCGTCACGACTGATTGGCGCGGCCCAACCACAAGTTAAAACAACTGCGGCATCAAACATGCGGGCAATCGCACTGCTTGGCGCGTCGAGCAGTTCATAAACATCGCCGTGCTCGGCAAGAAAACTAATGCGCAAAGCCCCGTTTTGATTTGAACGCACACCTTCGGGGTCGACAATGCTCACGCCATAGAGCCGGGCGCGCGGCAAATCGAAGCCATCAAGTGAGGTGTGCAGGCTCGATTCGACACAGGTGGCAAGATCGATTGGTTCAAGTTTTGTATGCATGCCCAAATGTGTGCCACCCCGCACAACCTCGGCTTGCTATCGATTTTCTCGTATCTGTGCCACCATTTATCTAATGGGGTTCAATAGACGTCTAAAAATCTGGATTCAGTCACACACATTTGCGTCGCTTTTTCTATGCTTCTTTTTCTTAACAGCAGTTTGGTCATCATTGACCCCCCTATTTTCTGGTCCAGACGAGCCCGCTAGCTATATTCGTGGTGCAGCCATAGTTCGCGGTCAAATCACGGGCTCTGATATTGAACCAAGTGAAACAACTGCATATTGGTCTACCTACGTCGACATTCCCCAGCAGTTTGGCGTCGCTCAACTAGTTCCTTGGTGCTTTGTCGGCAAACCTGATACTCCAGCATGTTCACTTCCTCTTGAAACACTCACGCCAGTTGAAGACCCTCGGACCGACATGGGTCGGTATCCACCTATCGGATATTTCTTCAGTGGAATTGGCTCGTTAATCGGGGCATCGGATAAGTCTGTTTATCTGAGTCGTTTTTTCAATGCCTTGATTTCGTCAGCATTTTTTGCACTTGCAATAAAAACATGGAGAGATATCAATCGCTCTCCCATCATTGTTTGTGCCGCAATTTCTCCAGGCGTGATTTTCGCAAGTTCTGTCATAAGCGCCAGTGCAATCGAGATATCTGCATCAATTTGCATGTGGGCTTCTTGTTACGCATGGTTGAGACAACGCTCTAAATTGAATTTGATTTCAGTAATTGCGTCAGGCACGATGCTCGCCCTTGCCCGACCTACGGGACCAATTTATTTATTGATTACCGTATTTTTAACTCTGCTTGCGACACCTATGCGCGAAAGTTTCAAGTCGTTTGCAAAGCGAAACAGACTAGTAATGCTCATTCTGGGCACGTCAACTCTTCTTGCTGCTTTCTGGCAATTGTTTGTCTACTCACACAATCTGGACAAAAACTACTTTGATCAAGAAACGCCAAATTTATTCGAGATAATTCAGCAATCTCTTAACGACTTAACCAGAAAAATTGCCGAGTCGATTGGAAACTTTGGTTGGCTTGACACACCCGCACCGACAATCGTTGTTTGGTGCTTTGTGTTTTTCTGTGCGATCGCAGTTTTTCGAACATGGCAAACGATGAGTTTTCGTCATCGAACCGCGGTTTCAGTCTTGCCGTTAATAACTATTTCAATGATGGTTTATTTAAATTGGAGTACCCAAAAGTATGGGGGAAACTTCGGGGTTCAGGGGCGCCATTTGACACCCTTAATTGCAGGCATTCCAATTTTGGGAGGTTTGAACTGGTCCCCCTCGGAAAACACCAAAAAACTCTTTTTAGCGGCGTGGTCTGGGTGCATCTTCGTCTCCGGGTTGGTTGCGTTACGGCGTTACAGCGTCGGGGTCATTCAATTCAACTTTTTTGAGATGTTTTCTAAACCAGTTTGGACTCCTCCACTTGGTATCGCTGGTTCACTGTTCGCTCTCGCACTTGCACTCAGCGCATTGTCAATAACAATCTTTTTGATAGCGACAAATGAGGTCAAGCAAGAGGGTTGAGTCGCCAGATTAAACAGGCAGAATATAACGGTGAGTTCACAACCAAAAACGCTGGCGCAAAAAATTTGGGATCGCCACGTGGTCAGTTCTGGGGCGAATCAACCAGACCTTATATATATCGACTTGCACCTCGTGCATGAAGTGACCAGCCCCCAGGCCTTCGACGGCTTGCGCATGGCCCAACGCACAGTTCGACGACCAGATCTCACCGTGGCGACTGAAGACCACAATGTGCCAACCGAAAATATTCATCTGCCGATCGCTGATCCGATTTCAGCAAAACAAATTGAAGTGTTGCGCAACAACGCCAAAGAGTTCAATATCACGCTCTACCCAATGGGCAACAAGGGTCAGGGCATCGTGCATGTCATCGGCCCCGAGCAGGGCCGAACACTGCCTGGCATGACAATTGTTTGCGGCGACAGCCACACGGCGACTCACGGCGCATTCGGCGCGCTCGCTTTTGGCATAGGAACGAGCGAAGTTGAGCATGTTTTGGCCACACAAACTTTGCCCCAAGTTCGACCCAAGTGGATGTGTGTGAATGTTGAAGGCATTGCACCAAACGGAGTGACAGCCAAGGACATAATTCTCGCAGTGATTGGCCGAATCGGCACGGGTGGCGGCATCGGCCACATCATCGAATATCGCGGCGCGGCAATTCGCGCATTGTCGATGGAGGGTCGCATGACTGTTTGCAACATGTCGATCGAGGCAGGCGCGCGCGCAGGTCTCGTTGCACCCGACGAAACAACTTTTGAATATTTGCGGGGTCGCGAGTTTGCACCAACTGGCGCAGATTTTGACGAAGCGATCGCCGATTGGCAAACACTGCGCACCGACGATGGCGCCAAATTCGACAAAGAAGTAACAATTGATGCGAGCAAACTCACCCCGCACATAACTTGGGGCACCAACCCAGCCCAAGTTGTGGCGATAGACGGGCGCGTGCCGTCACCAGACGATTACAACGACCCAACCGAACGCGACAGCGTGACGCGCGCGCTCACTTATATGGGTCTCAAGGCCGGCACGGCGATGCGCGATATCAAAGTCGACACCGTGTTCATCGGTTCTTGCACCAACTCGCGAATCGAAGATTTGCGTGCAGTGGCAAATGTGGTGCGCGGACGAAAGGTTTCGGTGAAGCGCGCTCTGGTCGTGCCCGGCAGCCACTCGGTCAAACTGCAAGCACAAGCTGAAGGGCTAGACAAAATATTTATCGAAGCAGGTCTCGATTGGCGCGAACCCGGTTGCTCGATGTGCCTGGCGATGAACCCCGACAAACTCGCACCAGAAGAACGCGCGGCTAGCACTTCGAATCGCAACTTTGAGGGTCGCCAAGGCCGTGGCGGAAGAACCCACTTGGTTTCACCCGCCGTCGCAGCGGCGACAGCGGTTGCTGGTCACTTTGCCTCACCGGAAGATCTGCGATGAAAGCCGTGCGCATCGTTTCGGGTCGTGGCGTGCCACTGAGGCGCAGCGACGTCGACACCGACCAAATAATTCCGGCCGAGTGGTTGAAGCGTGTCGAGCGCACCGGTTTTGAAAAAGGCCTGTTCTCGACTTGGCGCGATGATCGCAGCTTCGTGCTCAACGATGAGCGTTATGCGGGGGCATCGATTTTGGTTGCCGGCAAAAGTTTTGGCGTCGGGTCGTCGCGCGAGCATGCCGTCTGGGCGATTCAACAGGCTGGCTTCGATGCCGTGATCGCCCCTAGTTTCAGCGACATCTTTCGCAACAACTGCGGCAAAAACGGCTTGATCGTCGTCGAATTAAGCGATGCCACAGTCGCCAAATTGTGGCAAATAATTGAAACCAACCCAAAAACTGAAATCACAGTCGACGTCGAACGACTCTTGGTCGAAGTGCCGAGTGCCGGTCTCAGCGAAAAGTTTGCCATGAACCCCGACACGCAAAATCGCATTTTGAACGGCTTGGACGACATTGCGATCTCACTCAAGCACAGTGATGCCATAACCGCGTTTGAGAAGTCGCGCCCGACTTGGCTCGCCGTTAAAAAAACGAATTGAGATCGCCGAGTCGCTTGTCGTTCGAAAAAACTTCGATCGGCGCCTGAGCCTCAAGTTTTAACCCGCGTTGAATTATTCGACAAGTCGTGTGTTGGTTATATTCAGCCAATGTGACTGCCCAACCATCTTTGCCCGCTCGGGCTGTGCGACCAGAGCGATGCAAATAAGTTTTGACATCGAGTGGTGGCACATAGTGCACGACAATGCCGACATCGTCAATATCAATACCCCGAGCTGCAACATCGGTGCAAACGAGAATATTTAGCTCTCCTTGGGCGAACTTGCGCAATGAGCGCTCGCGTGCACCCTGGGCCATATCGCCATGCAGTGCCGAAGCCTTTTCGCCGAGGCCGGCAAGATCATTGGCGACTTTGTCGCACGTGCGCTTTGTGTCGCAAAAGACTACGGTTTGACCCCCCGCGCGAGCCATGGCCGCGATCACGCGGTTTTTATCCATGTGGTGGACGCCCAAAAATAAATGCCGCATCGTGCCCACCGTGTCGGTCGGTGCATCAATGCTCACTTCTCGTGGTGCTTTCATGTATCGCTTGACAAGCGTGGCAACTTGGCCGTCGAGGGTCGCCGAAAACAACATGGTTTGATGTTCTTTTGTGACGTGACGCAACACCCACTCGACTTGGGGCATGAAACCTTCGTCGGCCATGCGATCGGCTTCATCGAGCACGATCATTTCGACGTCACCTAGGTCTGCTTCATTGTTTTTCATTAAATCAATAAGCCTCAATGGCGTCGCGATGATAATTTCGACGCCCCGCGAAAGTTGCTCGACTTGTTTTTCGCGAGCAGCGCCACCATAAATTGCAACGACTCGAACATCGCAATGTTGTGCAATCGGCGCCAACACATCTGTTACTTGTACGGCAAGTTCACGGGTCGGCACAAGCACGACGCCACGCGGTTTATTTGGTCTGGCCTTTTGCGGATCTCGAGTTGTGCGATCGATCATCGGCACACCAAAGGCCAAAGTTTTGCCCGAGCCAGTGCGGGCTCGACCACAAACATCGACGCCAGTAAGTGCCACGGGTATCGCCTCGGTCTGAATTGCAAAAGGCGCAGCAAAGCCCGCCTTGGCCAGACCTGCATCGACCAGGCTGCCCACGCCTAGTGCCGCGAATTGAGTTGGAGTTGCCACCGGCGGGCGCAAATTGGTGTTTGACCCGATGTCACCGCTGGCCTTTTCGCGCGAATCGCCCGCTCGGCCACCAGATCTGTGGCCGTTTGCGGGGCGGCGTGGCGAATTTGAGTCTCGACGAGGCGCGTGCTGGTCTCGACGCCTCGATCTTGGGTCTGACATTTGAACTCTCACCCTACCAACTTGGGTTCGCTGACTCGTGAGTCAGTTTTGGCTGACCGCTCAGACAGTAGACAAATTGTGTCAAGGTGTGTAAGGTCAAAAATTGTGTTTAACAAAATCATGTCGACGAAAGTTTTTGACGAGCCGTTGTTCACGGGTCGCAAAAGCATCGTCTATGACTGGCAAAAGTTGCTGGTGCCCTCAGACACCGTATTTGAAGCCTCACTTGAAACTCTTCTAAACGCTGGCAAGGACGACTCCGCCCCACGATACGCGTGAGCACGCCAATGAATTCGGGCCGGGTGCTTGTTCTTGGTTGTGGTTCTGTCGCCCAATGCGTTATTCCGCTTTTAATTCGTGATCTCAAAATTGCAACCAGTTCAATAACAATCGTCGATTTTGTCGACAATCGTCATCGTGTCGCTGACGCCATCAAAAAAGGCGTGAAATACGAGATCGGACAAGTAACCAAGGAAAATCTCGATCGATTTTTGTCTGAGCGTCTGACGGCTGGCGACATTTTGCTGGATCTCGCCTGGAACATTGATTGTCCGACGATTTTGGAATGGTGCCGAATTCGCGGGGTGCGATATCTCAACACATCGGTCGAACTCTGGGACCCTTACTACGACATGGCAGCGACACACCCCCTCGACCGCACGCTCTATGTGCGGCATCAATCAATTCGCAAAATGATCGCCAAGTGGGGGTCGAACAATGGCCCGAGCGCGGTCGTCGAGCACGGTGCAAACCCTGGTTTGGTTTCTCACTTTGCAAAGCAAGCGCTCTTTGAAATCTCAAATAAAATTTTAAAAGATGGCCGTGCAGGCTCGCGACAGAGCGCGATCGAAGCGGCATTGGCCACCGAATCGTTTTCGCGATTGGCGATGTTGACCGGCACACGTGTCATTCACATCAGCGAGCGCGACACGCAGATCACCAACAGACCAAAAGAAGTAAATGAGTTCGTCAACACCTGGTCTGTCGAAGGTTTTTATGAAGAAGGTGTTGCGCCGGCCGAAATGGGTTGGGGTACGCACGAGAGATGGATGCCAGCCAACGCCCAGGTTCACGCCGACGACGGCCCGTGCAACCAGATTTGTTTGGCTCAAGCAGGCATGGAAACTTGGGTGCGCTCGTGGGTGCCGAGCGGTGAAATTCTCGGCATGATCATTCGTCACGGCGAGAGCTACACGATGAGCAATCACCTGACGGTGCGCGATGAATCTGGCAAGGCGATTTATCGTCCAACTGTTCACTATTCATATTGCCCGTCGAACGAAGCGATCAATAGCGTGCTCGAGTTGCGCATGCGCAATTGGCACAAGCAACCCAAAGAACGCATTTTGAACAACGAGATAATTTCGGGCCGCGATGAACTCGGTGTTCTGTTGCTCGGTCACGACTATACGGGTTGGTGGACGGGCTCTCGACTCTCAATCGATGAGGCTCGTTCGGTTGTCGAAGGTCAGAGCGCAACGACGCTGCAAGTTGCGGGCTCGGTAATTGCTGCGGTCAAATGGATGAACGCGAGCCCGAACGAAGGTGTTTGCGTGCCCGACGACCTGCCTTGGAAGTCGGTGCTAGCCGATGCCCGACCATATATCGGCGAGATTCATAGCGCACCCACAGATTGGGATCCGCTCAAATCGCGCAACGATATTTTCCCTGGGTTTGGCAATACGGGCCGCCTAGACACGACAGACCCATGGCAATTTCGAAATTTTCTTACCCCAACCCCGAGTTGATTCGCCGCTCGACTAGTTAAACTGAAGACGATGATTTCACGAAACGAGCTTCTACTTACGTAACGGCGCAGTCACATATCACTGCAGCCGCACCCTCTGAGCCAAAAGGCCCAGGGGGTTTTCTTTTTGAAAAAACTTATCCAACGAAACGAGAAAAAGATGCCACCAAAGCCAAGCAAACCCCGCAAGATGCCTTTCGAAAAATATTCGCACGCAGTGCCGCTCGTTCTCGCCGACCGCACCTGGCCAAATCGCATCATCGACAGAGCACCTTTGTGGTGCTCGGTTGACTTGCGCGACGGCAATCAAGCCCTGATCGACCCGATGGACCCCGAGCGAAAGTTGCGCATGTTCAAGACTCTCGTAAAGATGGGTTTCAAAGAGATCGAGGTTGGTTTTCCATCTGCGAGTCAACCCGATTATGACTTCGTGCGGTTGTTGATCGAGCAAGATCTGATACCTGAAGACGTGACGATTCAGGTGCTGGTGCAATGCCGACGCGAGTTGCTCGAGCGAACCTATGACTGTCTTGCTGGCGCACCGCGAGCGATCGTGCATTTTTATAATTCGGTCAACCCACTGCAGCGTCGAGTCGTGTTTGGTCTAGACAAGCCCGGCATCGTCGAGATCGCCACCAATGCGGCAAAAATTTGTCGCGAGCTTGAAGGCAAGCTAAAGGGCACCGAGGTGCGTTATGAATATTCGCCAGAGAGTTTCACCTTGGCCGAGCCCGACTTTGCAGTCGAGATTTGCGAGTCGGTGATGCAGGTGATTGAACCCACAATTGAGCGCAAAATTATTTTGAACTTGCCAGCCACCGTCGAGTGCTATTCGCCCAACGTTTATGGTGACGTGATCGAGTGGTTCGGGCGCAACGTGCCACGACGCGACAAACTTGTGTTGTCACTGCACCCGCACAACGACCGCGGTTGTGCCGTTGCTGCGGCTGAATTTGGTGTCATGGCTGGCGCCGATCGCGTCGAAGGTACGCTTTTTGGCAACGGCGAGCGCACCGGCAACGTCGACATCATAACTTTGGCGATGAATCTGTTCACCAATGGTGTTGATCCGCAATTAGATATCAACGACATCGATTCGCTGCGACGCGACGCCGAATATTGCAACCGATTGGCCGTGCCCGAGCGACAACCATATGCAGGAGACCTTGTCTACACGGCATTTTCAGGAAGCCATCAAGACGCGATCAAAAAAGGTTTTGAAGCCTTGCCAAAAGACTATGACAAGTGGGCAGTGCCATATTTGCCGATCGACCCTAAACACGTTGGTCGCTCATACGAGGCGGTGATTCGAGTCAACAGTCAGTCGGGCAAGGGCGGCGTCGCCTATGTGATGCAGACCGAACACGGTTTTGCTTTGCCACGAAGGCTGCAAGTCGAGTTTTCTAAGGCGATTCAACACATAACCGAAGATTCGGGCACTGAGATCGCACCCGACGTCATGTGGTCGGCGTTCGAGCGCGAATATTTGCTCACCGAATCGAAATTCAAACTCGAAAGCCACGAAATGCGCAGCGATTCAAAAGGTTCAACGACGATCAGCGCACAGATGCTCGTAGATGGTGCCCATCGTACGCTGACTGGTGTTGGCAACGGGCCGATCGATGCTTTCGTGCAGGGGTTGCGTCGAGAGTTCAACGTCGTTTTCGACGTCAAAGATTATGTCGAGCACGCCCTCAGCCAGGGCTCAGAGGCGATGGCCGTTGCATATATCGAGGGTGCCGACGCCGATGGCAATGTGCGTTGGGGTGTGGGCACCGATCCGAGCACGATAACCGCATCGTTGCGCGCAGTGTTGTGTGCCTTCGAGCGCCAAGGTGTCTCGGCAGGTCGATAATCTGCTTCAACTAGTCTCGCCTTGATGAAAGTCAGCGTGAATTTCGACAACTGTGCTTCGACAGGCGCATGCACGCAAATGTGCCCAGAGGTGTTTGAAATTCGCAGCGATGGCTTTCTATATGTTCTCAACGAAAACCCCGGGCTCGAATTGCGCGAATCGGTAGTTGCCGCCGAGGAGATTTGTCCCACTGGGGCGATAAGCATCGAACCGTGAGTTTTTATCAGCGTCTGAATAGCGCATGGCAAAAAAGTGGATCGATGCTCTGCGTGGGTCTCGACCCAGATATTGCGCGTTTACCAATTTCGATGCGGGGCTCGGTTGCCGATATCGAGAAGTTTTGCAAAGCGATAGTTGATGCAACCGGCGACTTGGTTTGTGCTTTCAAACCACAAATCGCATATTTTGCCGCCGTCGGGGCCGAGAAGCAGCTCGAAAGTGTTTGCGAATACATTCGTGTCAAGTATCCAGATGTTATTTTGATTCTTGATGCCAAGCGTGGAGATATTGGTGACACAGCGACTCTTTACGCGCGCGAGGCTTTTTCGCGTTACGGTGCCGATGCGGTGACGGTCAACCCTTATCTCGGCACCGACAGCCTCGAGCCATTTCTGAAAACTCCTGGCAAAGGCACCATAGTTTTGTGCCGCACTTCAAACGCTGGGTCGAGTGAATTTCAATCGCTGACAACAGGTGGCGAGCCGTTGTACATGAGTGTGGCCCGCACTGCCGCCCAAAAGTGGCGTGCTATCGGCGAGTGCGCCCTAGTCGTTGGCGCAACCTACCCAGAAGAGTTGGCTCAAGTGCGAGCAATTGTTGGCGAGATGCCAATTCTCGTGCCAGGCATAGGTGCCCAAGGCGGCGACATTGATGCGGTAGTTCGCGCTGGTGCCACTAACCCATCGCGACGCGGCATGATTATCAATTCTTCACGCGCGATTCTTTATGCCAGCGATGGTGAAAACTTTGCAGCCGCCGCACGAGATGTCGCACTGGCCACGCGCAATTCGATCAACGCTGTCAATTAACTCGCCGACTTATTTCTTGGGGTTGATCACTTCGTCGAGCAACACCTGATAGTTCGGCTTGTCGTCGGTGCGCGAAGTCAGATATTTGCGTTTATAAGACTCTCGCTTGGCATGGTCAATGACCAAGGCGTCACGCAAATCTTTTTCCGTGTACTCCCGATCAATATTGAAAATCGTCGCCCCCGTCTCAAAAGCAAAATTTTGTATGAACGACTTCTTGCGAGGGTCGATACCAGACTCGATTAAGTCTGACCAAACAAGAATCAAAGGCTTGTCAAAACAAACCGCATAACTAATCGCTGTGCTATTGGTTGCAATGACCAAATTTCGTGATGCAACCATCTCGGGTGTCTCTCCACCCACGCATCTGCGCTCACCAAACAACTGCGAATGATCTCGACCGACATGCTTCGGGTGAATTGCAATATCGATTTGATAATTCAAGGCTCGCTCAACAAATTCGAAAAACTTGTTGAGATTCGGATACCAGTCTGTGGCAGAAATCAACTCAGTCCGACCAGTCAAAACTTCGTCGCGAGGAAAACCAGGAAATCCAGTATCCAAATAGACGCCCGCCATCAGGGCAGAAGTAGAAGTTAAACCGCTAATCAGGTGCTGTGAATAATCAAATGAATTCATTTTTACAGACCTGGTGCCCCGCGAAAAGTCGCGTGCTGCCCGCTGCTCGGTATCACTACCACCCACAGCTACGAATTGCGGCATCACCAGACCAAGCAAATTTCTGCGAGACAAATGATAAAGACGCTTGGCAAATGCAGAGATAGGCAGAATGAGAGTTGATTTTTTTGAACCAGGCACCACTGCCCCGCCAAGCAAAAAACTCACTACAGTTTCAGCCGATCTACGAAGAGTTAGGCAAATTAAAGTTGACTTCAAATTCGTGGGTCGAACGTGTGAGAAAACGATTGCGCCTTTCGAGATCTTTTTGAATTCGTGGCGCCACTCTTTTAGCGAGCTAAAGCGCTTGACCGCCGGATTTTCAGATTGGTTTGCATAAGCCGCAGCAAACTCGGGGGTTAGCGCATCAATCAGTTCGTGAACGTGAATCTCGACGTGAGGTGCAAGAAATTCAAGTTCAAATCTTTGCCAATCAAAATCTCGAAACCGATATGGCCAAACAACGATCAGTTTTTTCTTAGCCACGCAAGCCACTCGTTTATGAGTTTTCTTTCGGCTTTATTGCCCCAAGTGGTTTGCCATAAACAGGTATTTTCACATAGTCATCGAAATCCTTGAACATCGCCAACGATTCAGGTGTGTCTAGAACCTTTATCTGCTCCCACATTTTGCCTTCATGCCAAGAACCAGCAAAATGAAGAAAATAGTTAGAAAGCAGACTTGCCTCGATGCACTCTTTAATCAATGTCAAATTTTCTTTGTGATTCGAATAAAGGAATGGATATTTGTTTGCCATCTCATAAGTCCACATTGCCTGATATCGATATTCGAGCCACTCCACGAGACCTTTTGATTGAACGAAGTGATTCAAAAAAATTTGCTCACCTCCACCATCGCGATCCATCACAGTTTTGTCAAATGACCGATAAAAATCAGCAATTTTTTCACCGTGTGCTCTGCAATTGAACACAAAAACACCTGAACACGCCTCGTCGTCTTGGGAATCAAGCCCAATCATCTCATAGAGCCCTTCAATCGAAATAAAAAGACTTGAGTCAAGAGGGTATTTCGAATCGTAGTAACGGTTTCTCATGAAGGCCATGCGACGCAACGATTCTTGATATGGGTAGGCCAAATTTTTTCGAAGCGAGACC
>CAYOVI010000025.1:0-18132 GCA_964407365.1 uncultured Ferrithrix sp. | reverse complement strand
TTGGCGATCACGCCGATTACCAAAATAAACAGAGTGTCGGTGCCGACATTTTCAAGACCGGGGCCCGAATTTGAAAGCCTCAAGATCAATGCACCAAACGAGCCGAACAAACCTATCCACACGAGACCAAGCAGTGTCAAACCTAGGTTCGGCACAGGCCCGCTCTCGACCGAGTTGGCCCCGATGAAACTGATGGCTGCGGCAACGAACGCAAACACAAACACCAAAGGCAACGCCGCGTCGCCTATCCAATACGCGGCAAGTGGCGCAGATACACAACCCACTACGCCAACAATCAACGCTGGTTGATAACCGGTGGCCGAGGCCTGTGAAAAAAATTCGACCGCTGCCAGACCCAAAACCACGATCAAAAGAACCATCACTGCAACCGGACCAATGAGCAAAGCCGCAATGAACACGGCAGCGAGCAAAGCACCGACCGCAGTGGCAGTTGGCAAATCGCGCGGTGCCGACGAGGTTCGAACACCCGAACTTGAACGCACCCCCATGTTTCGCGGTCGCGGACCAGTACCCGAATCACTTCGATTGTTTGGCCTCGCACGACGCACTTGGGTCGGACGCACAGTTTGTGAACTGCCCGTGTTGTCGCGTCGCATTGGACCACTTGGATCAGATCCAATCGAAACCCTTGGCTCTCGAGTTGGTCGTGAAACAGGTGGTGGCGCTGTCGTCGGTTCAATTCGACGAGACGAACCCGTCAAATTGAGTGGCGCGCGACTCGTGCCTGCGCTTGGCGTTGGCGAAATCGTATCTTCGCTTTCGGTCACGAATTTCGGAAGTTCGCCAGTTGGCGGCTCTGTCCAATGTGGCAATTGCTCAGAGGCGTTTTCTGGAAACGAAATTGCCGGCGCACTGTCGTCATCATCGGCGAATTTGACGATGCCAAACTCGTCCCCGAAATCGACGGTTGCGTCGTTGCCCGTGCGATCGGTCGCATTGGTCGTGTCGTCGAGATTTTCGTTGTTTGTGTCGTCGCTCATTTTGCGGATTCCCCTCTTAAACTTCGCTGGCTCAATTTTATACTTCTAATAATTCTTGCTCTTTGCGCGCAAAAGCCTTGTCGACGGCCTCAACGGTTGTATGGGTCATCTGTTCAAGCTCTTTTTCGGCTCGATCTAGATCATCCTTTGAAATATCCCCGTCTTTTTGGGCGGTCTCGAGAACTTTGCGAGCATCTCGGCGAATATTGCGCACGGTAACGCGACCCTCTTCGGCCATATTCTTCACGACCTTGACAAATTCTTTGCGACGCTCCTCGGTCAGCGCAGGAAAACTGAGACGAATCACGACACCATCGTTGCTTGGCGCCAGCCCCAAGTCGCTCGATTGCAGGGCTTTCTCGATTGCCGCAATTGACCCACGATCGTGTGGCTTGACCACAAGCATGCGGGCTTCAGGCACCTGAAACGATGCGAGTTGCTGCAACGGCACAAACGCACCGTAATACTCGACTTGCAACTTTTCCACCAGCGAAGCATTCGCGCGCCCCGTGCGCACACCCAAAAATTGGGCCTGCACATGCTCGACGGCCTTGCCCATTTTTTCCATCGCATCAAGCAGAGTTTCTTCAATCACTCGACGAGGGTTCCAATCTTTTTGCCTTCGAGAATCTTGCGCACGTTGCCTTTTTCGAGAAGATTGAAAACGACGATCGGAATTTTATTGTCCATGCAAAAAGTGATCGCCGTAGAATCCATAACTTTTAATCCCTTGCTTATCACGTCCAAATAAGTGATCTCATCGAATCGCGTGGCTGTTTTGTCTTTTTTCGGATCTGCGGTGTAGACACCGTCGACACCCGAATGGGTGCCCTTCAAAATTGCTTGCGCCGAAATTTCAGCGGCACGCAATGCTGCTGCCGTGTCGGTGGTGAAAAACGGGTTGCCCGTGCCACCGGCAAGAATGACGATTCGACCTTTTTCGAGATGTCGCTCGGCTCGACGTCTTATGTAAGGTTCGGCGACTTTGGGCATCTCGACTGCGGTCATGACCCTCGAATATTGGCCTACGCGTTCGAATGCATCCTGCAATGCCAATGCGTTCATCACTGTTGCAATCATTCCCATGTAGTCGGCTTGGGCCTGGTCCATGCCCTGGCCTGCGCCCTTGAGACCGCGCCAAAAGTTGCCTCCACCAACGACGACTGCAATGTCAACGTTTAGATCGCGGCGGGTTTCATGCAACTCAGTTGCGATTTGGTGCAACACATCAGAATCGAGACCAAAGCCACTCGGTTCGGCAAGAGCCTCGCCAGATAATTTTAAAACCACCCGCTTCCAACGAGGATTCGCGGACGAAGCACCAGCCATGCTCTCTAGCCTATTTCAACCTGCGCAAAGCGAATAATTTTGGCGGATCCAATCACCCCGGCCACGGTTTGTTTGTCGTCTTTGGCGTATGGCTGTTCAACCAAGCACACATCTTTGAAGAATCCGTTCACCCGACCGTCCACAATCTTTGCGATCGCTTGCTCAGGTTTGCCCTCGTTGCGGGTCACGACCTCGAGAGTCGCTCGTTCTGCTGCAATCACAGAATCTGGCACATCGGCTTTTGTCAAATATTTTGGTCGAGCAAAGGCGATGTGTACCGCAATATCGTGTGCCAGCTCATCAGAAGCTCCGCTCATCTCGACTAGCACGCCATTGATTCCACGGTTGCCTTGTAGATGCGAATATGAACCAATTTTGTTGCCGGCCTGACATTGAACACGAACGACCTCGCCAATCTCTATTTTTTCCTTTAGCAAAATCTTTAGATCATCGAGTTGCGTCGACCTTTGCGACACTGCCTCTTCACCTTTTTCAAGAACCAATGAGACCAAGGCATCTGCCTCGGCTTTGAAGCCTTCGCTGCTTGCAACAAAGTCGGTCTCGCACTTCAACTTGACCATTGCACCGACGCCACCCTTGACCAAGACAGCGACAACGCCTTGCGCATTGTCACGGTCATCGCGCTTGGCGCTTGCCGACAAACCTTTTTCACGAAGCCACTGCTTGGCCGCTTCGAGATCTCCGTTCGATTGCTCGAGTGCTTTCTTGCAATCCATCATTCCGGCGCCAGTTGACTGGCGCAGTGCTTGAACTTCTTTTGCTGAAAATGCCATGTGTTTGGTTCTAGTTTCTGGATCGTATTTTCATTCTGACTTTGGGGCAATTTTTGCATCGCGCTCTGTCATCGCGGCTGCTGCCTGGGCTTTTGCCGCTTCTTGCTGAGCCTCAAATATCGCCTGCTCGGCCGGGGTGCGGGTGTTGACTGGTGCTGCAGGAATCGCACCGCCAGCTGCTGTCGGGGCGACTCGCGGAGTCATCTTCTCGGCGATATAGCGACCCTCGATAACGGCTTCGGCGATCATTCGAGTCATCAGCTCGTTTGCGCGAATCGCGTCATCGTTGCCAGGGATCGGATAGTCGATTATGTCCGGGTTTACGTTCGTGTCGACGACCGCAATGACCGGAATGCCGAGTTTGCGCGCCTCGGTGACCGCAATTTGTTCTTTAAGGGTGTCGAGCACGAAGATTGCGTTTGGACGACGACCCATCGAACTGATGCCCGACAGGTTGCGCTGAAGTTTTTCGAGTTCGCGATTGATCAACAACGCTTCTTTCTTGGGCATCAAATCGAACTCGCCAGACTCGCGAAGACGCTCATACTCCTGCATTTTGCTGACACGTTTTGAAATCGTGTCGAAGTTCGTCAACATGCCACCCAACCAGCGTTCGTTGACATAAGGCATGCCACAGTGCTGGGCATAAAGTCGAACGGGGTCTTGGGCTTGTTTCTTTGTTCCCACGAACAAAATGTTGCCACCGTTGGCAACGAGATCACGCACGAAACGATATGCCTCTTCGATGCGCACCAAGGTTTGCTCGAGATCGATGATGTAAATGCCGTTGCGCTCGCTGTGAATGAAGCGCTGCATTCGTGGGTCCCAGCGGGCTGTGCGATGACCAAAGTGAACTCCGGCCTCAAGCATCTGACGCATGCTGATAATTGCCATAACTAACTGCCTCTCTGTGGTTAAGAACACGACTCTCGGCGCCGAAGCGACCACACTTGAGAATCGTGCAAATGAATAATGGGATAAATTTTTGCTATTGCTAGCCCTCGAAGCCTATCGGTCGCACTTCAATTTCAGCACTGAAAGTAAGGCTGGCTCTGAGCCCCCAATTGCCCACTGTGGTTGCCGATCAAGACAACCCTCGGGCCGTTTGCTGGAATTGTCATTGCAGGTCTCACATAGATCAACGGATCGACATAGCCCACGACCCCGCCTGAGGTTTCGCGAATGCCAAAGTAGAGCACATCACTCGAAGTGGCAACTCTCTGGCCCGCCAGGACGCGATCACCAAGCCTTAGATTGCTCGCGGCAAATTTGCCATAGGTGATGCGCCGATTGTGCTTGGTGGTGAGCACCAAATATTTGATTCTGTTGACCTCACCGCGAAATGTAACGACGCCGTCAGCGACGGCAAAAATCGGCTCACCATTCTTTAGTCGCAGCTCGAGACCCCTGTTGCCGGAACATCGCTCGCATTTGGGGGCGCGAAAATAGTCGACGATTATTGACTCGGAAAATTCAGCGACGGGGCTTTGCATTTGGCAGCTATATGCCCCTGCAGGCAACGGGTTCACCGCGGCCAGAAGCGTAAACAAATAAAAACGAAACAAAAGACCCTCGGTTGCAGAATTTTTGGCGAACTAAGCGACGTCGGCCGCACTCAGACGCGAGCGAAGTTGCAATACCGCCTTGGTGTGAATTTGCGACACTCGACTCTCGGTGACCCCGAGCACTTCGCCAATTTCGCCAAGGGTCAAATTTTCTTCGTAATACAAGACCAAAACGGTTCTCTCTTTTTCTGGAAGTCGCTTTATTTCACTGCGCATTATTCTGCGCATTTCGGTCGCCTCGACCACCGAGTCGGGACTCGGCACATATGACGCACCTCCATGTGTGGATGCGGGCGTATTGTCGGCAACCACATGGTCAAGTGGACCAATTGCACTCGAAGCAATTTCAGCCAACCAAGTGTCAAGGTCGTTGCTGTTGATCTTGAGTTTGGTCGCCAATTCTTCGTCGGTTGGCGCACGCTTCAACTCGTGTTCTAGTTCGGAAATTGCATTTTCCACGTTTCGGGCCTTTGAGCGAACACTGCGCGGCACCCAGTCAAGGGCCCGAAGGCTGTCCAAAATCGCACCACGAATTCTCGGTATTGCATAAGTTTCAAATTTGAAACCGAGCGCCGGGTCAAATTTGTCGATCGCATCCATCAGTCCGAACACACCAGAACTCACTAAGTCGCCTATCTCTACTCGTTTTGGTAGGCCTGCGGCTAGTCGACCCGCGACAAACTTGACCAACGAGGCATAGTGCACCACCAGCCACTCGCGAGCCAGTGGGTCTTGTTGCGCATGCCAATTTTGCCATGCCTTTTCGACGGTCAATCGAACTGGTAGCGCGTTCATGCTCTTGGGTGCGATGCACCATATGCCGATTTGAGGCGTTCTTTGCTCACTTGTGTGTAACGCTGGGTCGTTGCTACATCTGAATGCCCGAGCAACTCTTGCACAGCGCGCAAGTCTGCACCGTTATCGAGCAGATGAGTGGCAAACGTGTGCCTCAACGCATGCGGATGCGTGGGCGTCAAAGCCCGTTCATCGATAATTCTTCTCACGTCGCGTGGTGCGAGGCGACCCCCGCGTGAGTTCAAAAACAATGCCACGGTTTCACGAGATTCGTCTAGAACCTCACGCCGAAACTTGACCCAGCTCTTGACTGCGCCGATGCTCGGCTCGCTCACTGGTATGCGACGCTCTTTCGAGCCCTTGCCCATCACCGTGACGGTGCTATTTCGCGGGTTGATGCTGTCGACGTCAAGCGAGCAAAGTTCACTCACGCGAAGCCCGCTGCCATAAAGCAACTCGATCACCGCGGTGTCACGAGTTGACTTCCATTGGGGGGTTTGTGGGTCGTGACAAATCAGCAGGGCGTTCAGCTGCTCTTTGGTCAATACCTTTGGCAGGCGGCCCGTGCCCGATGGTGTGCGAATGCCCGCTGTTGGGTCTGATTTGATCTTTTTGTTGCGCACCAACCAGGCAAAATATCTGCGAATTGCCGCCAACTTTCGAGTCACACTGCGCTTTGCCTGACGACTGGTGGTCAAGAAACTCAAATATTGGCGCACCATTTCTCGAGTCACATTTTTTGGTGAAACTACCTTTTGACGAGCGACCCAATCGGCGAATTGTTTGACATCACTGGCATAGGCACTCGTGGTGTTCGCCGACGCGGCAGTCATCGACCCAACAAAGTCGTCGATATTCCACCCCGCCGCCATGACAGTCATAACGGTATCTCTTTGACCATGGGGCTAACCGAATTCGATCACCTCCCACCAACCAGAATTATTGACCACCCAACCCAATGCTTCAAGTCGCCCGAGAGAGATCGCCGCTTCCAATAGCGATATTCCGGTGCGAATAACATATTCGTCCAAAGTGAATGGCGCACCGACCATGATCGCCATTAGGTGTGCGTCTCGCTCAGAGAGTTTGGCTCGCACGTCGACCGACTGGCCACCTGAACGCCGATTGTCTAGACCCAGAGCAACCAAAATGTCTTCGGCACACACAACCGGCAAACAACCTTGCTGAACCAACAAGTTCGTGCCAGCCGATGCAATGTTTCTCGGTGAACCTGGCACTGCCAAAACCGTGATGTCGCGCTTTTGTGCTTCGTCAACAGTGATCATCGATCCCCCTTTGTCTCTGCTCTCGACAACGACCAAAACCTCGCTCAATGCTGCCAATATGCGATTGCGCAACGGAAAACGAAAAGCCTCAGGCGGCGCACCCGGGGGCGACTCGCTCAACAACGCACCACACGCTGCAACTTGGTGCCACAACTCAGCATGCTCTTTGGGGTAGACGAAGTCGAGACCAGATGCCACCACACCGACCGGAGGTGCCAATTCACCGAACGCAGGTTTTTTGTTCGTCTTGAATTTTTCTTGAGCACGCAATGCACCACGATGCGACCAACCGTCGATGCCACGAGCCAAACCTGAAATCACACAAACACCGTTTGATGCCAGTTCAAAAGCCAAGTGCGAAGCCAAATATCGACCAGATGCCGTGGCACTACGCGTGCCAACCATGCCCACACGGCGAGATTTGAGCACACCCAAGTCACCTTGATAGAACAAAACCGCAGGTGGCGCCAAGTCATTTTTCAAAAGTGACGGATATTCGGTGTCGAAGTATGAAACGACTCGTATGTTTGCCTTAATGCACCTGCCCAAAATTTGCTCTTGCAGATTTTGTGTGGCGTTCGCTCGCCACATTGCGCCAAGACCATTTTCTTGCATCAACGCGGCAACAATTGTGTGTGGCTTGGCAATGCCTTGAGCAACCGCCCAAGCATTTTGGGGGTCGTGATGTTTGAGCAATTTCATGAGACGTTTCGGCCCCATTTTGGGCAATGCCGAGAGGGCCGCTATCGCCAAGTGCTCTTGGCTAAGAAATTGTTTGGTCGTCACACTCATTTAGAAAATCAATTCACGCGCACGCAAACCAGAGGCCAGGTCGACTCGCATCACAAGAGCGAGGTTCAGATGTTCTTCATCAATCTCGTCAGGGGCACCCTCTAAATCGGCAACGGTGCGTGCGACCCTTCTCACTCGGTGATAACCCCGGCCCGTCAATCGACCGACTTCTAATTCATGGCGCAGCCGTTGCTCGGCTTTTTTAGTAAGTGGCGCAACTAGATCTAATTGTTCACGACTCAAAGCCGAGTTGGCACAACCCGACCTGAAAACTGCGAGCTCACGCGCCGCGGCAACCCGTTTGGCAACCACAGCAGTCGATTCGCCGCGTTGCGGGCTCACCAACTCGTCGGTGTTGGGGCGTGACACGGCCACGCGCAAATCAAATCGGTCGAGCAATGGCCCTGAAAACCTGCGCAAATATCTGGCTCGGGCCGAGTCGTCACAGGTGCAAACACCTGGTGTGCCCTCACCGCACGGACACGGATTGGTGGCCGCAACCAAAAGAAACTTCGCTGGCATAACCACACTCGTGCGCGCCCGAGCCAACCGAACGATGCCCTGCTCTAGTGGTTGACGCAATGCATCTAACAACGATGGTGCGAACTCGCCAAGTTCGTCTAGAAACAAAACTCCGTTGCTTGCCAGCGAAATTTCGCCGGGGCGCATCAATGCGGTGCCACCCCCGACCATCGAGACCATCGAAGACGAATGATGTGGCGCACGATATGGCGCACGTCGAATCAAGCCCGAATGAGGGGCCTCAAGGTGCGCCGATGAATGCACCATCGTGGTTGCAATCGCCTCTTCGTCGGTCAGGGCAGGCAACAAACCGACGAGTCGCTCGGCCAACATTGTTTTTCCTGCCCCAGGTGGGCCGACCAACAACAAATGGTGCGCACCAGCCGCGGCGATCTCGAGTGCACGACGTGCCACTGGCTGGCCTTGAACGTCGGCAAGGTCTAACGCTGGCAGATGCGAATGCGAATCATTCGTCTGTTTTTTTACCGTGCTTTGCCATGGTGCTCGACCCGCCAAACACTCAACAACATCACCCAAACTTTGCGCGCAAAAAATTTCACCTGGTGATGCCGCTTTTGCCTCGGCAAAGTTTTTGGGGGCAACAACTGTCTTTCGATCGGTCAAAGCCAAGACCAATGGGGTTGCCCCGCGAAGTGGCCTCAACGAGCCATCTAGGCCCAGCTCGGCGATGAATGCGAACTGCGACAAAATCTCGACGTCAAACAAATCTTGGGTTGCCAACAGACCAATTGCAATCGCCAAATCTAAACCTGCACCAGACTTTCGATCGCCTGTTGGCGCGAGATTCACGGTCACTCTTCGAGTCGGCCATGACAAACCAGACGACAACAGCGCCGCTCTAACTCGATCGCGGCTCTCGCGACAAACTTCGTCAGGTTGACCCACGATGGTGAAACCCGGCAACCCGATGCCAGCGTGCACCTCGACGTCGACCTGAAGACCTCGAACGCCCAATAAGGTTGCTGATCGAACTGATGCAAACATTCGTAGATCCTCAAAACTCTTTTGTCAGCAATCATCAAGATGACGCCAAATTGTTGAAACAACCTGAGATACTTGAGCGCAATGATTTTTTTCAAAAACTTCGCCATTGTGCTCGCAACAAAGGCAAGTCAATGTGTGCAGACATTTTTCGACACGGCAGTCGTTCTAAAACGCAAGGCCGTGCCAGGCCTTGTTTTGTTCGTGACTGTTGCGTCTGCTTGCGCTGAAACACCGCGAACCGCCACCAATTTTTGCCGCCAATTGGCACTTGAAGTGCCGGCAATTACCCAACCAACTGCCACGCCTGCCGAGGTTTCGCAAATGCTCGATCGCTACAAGCGACTTAGCAAAGTTGCGCCGCTGGCTGTCGAGAAAGACTGGCAGGCACTCACCGAATTGCTGACAGTTGCATCACGGGTCAACCCAAATGATGCCGAAAGTGTTCAAGCGGTGGTTGACATGTCATATGCCACCGAAAAGTCGGCGGCCGCAGCAGCCAAATGGATTCGTGAAACTTGCGGTGTCGATATCTCTACGGGGCTGAGCGTCGGTCCTACGCCGTAAATTTTTCTGGAACTATTTCCAGAAAAATCTTTAGCGAATTTCTCCGCGCTTGACGATAACTTTGTCGACCAAACCATAGTCGCGTGCTTGCTCGGCCGTATACCACCGGTCGCGTTCTGAGTCAGCCTGAATCTCTTCAAGTTTTCGACCCGAATGATGAGCGGTCAATTTGGCCATGCTCAATTTTGTATAGGCGAGTTGCTCGGCTTGAATAGCAATGTCGGAGGCCTGACCGCGCAAACCTGCGAGCGGCTGATGCATCATGATGCGAGCATTTGGCAACGTGTATCTCTTGCCAGCGGCACCAGCGGTCAACAAGAACTGTCCCATAGACGCGGCCAAACCCAGACAGACAGTTGCCACATCGCAGGCAACGAATTGCATCGTGTCATAAATTGCCATGCCAGCGGTGACCGACCCGCCGGGACTATTGATGTAAAGCCAAATGTCGGCTTTCGGGTCTTCGCCTTCGAGAAACAAAAGCTGTGCGCAAACTTGATTGGCGATTTCATCGTTGACATCGGTGCCAAGCATGATCACGCGGCTCTTGAGAAGTCGCACAAAGATATCGCTACGTGCGTCGAAACCGCCCTCGAGGGCCAAAGGAAGAATATTTGACATGCCTTGCAGGCTAGTGCGCGCCAAACTATTGACGACGGACGCCACTAAAAACAACTATCACGCGCTCGTCATCGCCGACCTCTGGACGAATAGCCAGAAGTCCGGCGAGCCCCGCAGCACCAGTCGGGCTGACGTCGATATTTGTCACACGATGAGCCAGATCAAAACTCTCGTGAATCTCGTCCTCACTGGCCACAACTGGAAACCCGTCGCTGTCGGCCATCGCATTGCAGGCACCCACCCAGTCATAAGTCTCGTCGTCCAAAATTCCATCTGCTAGCGAGAATGGTGTGGTCTCCCACGGCCACATACATTGCGACCAACGCGAACCAGCACTGCGTGCTCCACCGGTTTTGTTTGCCATCTCGAATGCACGGGCCAACGGCGCACAACCCTGTGTCTGCACGGCATGGACCTTGGGTTTTGTCGCCCCGGCAAAAAAACCGTTGGCCGCACAAGTCACAAAGGCGCCACCGCCTGCTTGCACAAACATGCGGCTGAACAATGGCCCTTCAAGTTCTTCGGCGACAACTGCCATCTCCCAGCCAATCGTGCGGCCACCATCAAGACACCACGCATTTTCTGGCCCCTGCACCCCGAACGGAATTGCTCCGGCCTTGATCGCTTCGCGAAATCGCAACACGCATGGGTCTCCGGGTGGGTCTGTTGAAAGTCGCGGACAACGCAATGCATTTGCGTTCAAAGAGTCGAGAATTTTCATCGTTGCAGCATCTGCGTGCTCTGGCACAAAAACTTGAATTGGCCAGTTCGTTGCGCGCGCAAGCGTGCTGGCCGCTATCGCAGCATTGCCGCACGAAGCAATTGCCAAGGCGGGGCGTTCGGTCTGGTTTTTCCATGGCGCCCGACCTACCTTTTCAACGGCCACCAAATGCAACAGCTCCGTGAACAGATGACGGGCTTTTTGCGAACCTGCCACGTTTCGAGTTTCGTCCTTGACCCACACGCCACCTTGCGTATTGAAGCCCAAAGCAAGACTCAACTCGTCGTGACGCAAAAATGGTGTGTTGACAAAACCTGTTCCCGCTACTGCGGCAATCGCGCCATCTAACTCGCGGATGATTTGCGTTCGTGATTCGATACCGAGACCCAAAGTTGCAGCGAACGAGTCCCAAGCCAGATATCTCTGAAAAGCCACAAACGGGTTCGGGTCGCCGTTGCTGCGCAGCGGTGCAATTGAACTCTCTATCTCGAGCACATGGTGTCGGTCAGAGTCGTTTGAGTTCGGGCAACGCCATGAAAAAACTTCGTCGATTGCAACCTTGGTGCCACATGCCGCACATCGCCAACCAGTCACCACCGGCTTTTGCAAACTCACGGTCATAGCACCGTCGTTGTCAACTATTTTTTGGCGGCAACTCGACGGTTGAAGTCGCCGATGAGGTCGTCCCAAATCGGCAGATATTTGCGCAGGTCGCGCCAGAAAGACTGCGAGCGACGCGCCTCAAAAACCTCGAGAGGTGTGTCTTGTTGCTCGACCCATGTGTAGTAGCCAAGGTTAAAAATGCGCGTGCGATCGTGCTCGGTGCAGTCGATCATCGAATCGGTATTGACGGTGGCCAAATGTTGGGCAAAAACCTCTGCCGCGTCGATTTGGGTGAACGAATTGCCAAAGCGCCTTGCCAATGTCTTGATGCGTTCGCTCGGATACAAATCAGCGCCATCGGTGGCGATCGTGATCAAAGCATCATTTTCTCCGAGGCCGAGCAATTTGGCGGTCTTGATGGCAGCGATCACGTTGCAAATCGCCGAGAAGCCAAAATGTTTAAGGGTCTCGACAATTTCGACCGGCACACCTTTGCGCTCGGCCAAAAATCGACAGCCATCATCCGTATTGAACATCACGTCTAGTTCGTCGGTGGCACGATCTGAGACTGCAACCACGACATCGGTGTTCATCACGTTATGAATCAGGGGAATGTGCTTGTCACCGATGCCCTGAATGTTGTGCTCACCAAAACCGTTTTCGAGCATTGTCGGGCACTCGAGTGCCTCGACTGCGACAACCTTGGCCCCAAAGTCGTCTTTAAGCCGGTCTCCCGCGCCAATGGTGCCGGCCGAACCAGTCGCCGACGTAAAAGCCGCCAGACGCAATTTGTTGCCACGCGATTTGTTGACGTGCTCAAAGACTCTCGAAAGCGCCCGACCAGTCACCTCATAGTGGCCGACATGATTGCCAAATTCGCAGAACTGGTTGAAAATAAAATTTTTCGGGTCAAGTTCCATTTCATTGCAGGCATCATAAATTTCTTTGACGTTGCTTTCGGTGCCAGGCGTGCGCACGACATCGCTCGGGTCGCTCACCCACTTGTCTAGCCAGTCAAATCTTTCTTTCGACATGCCAGCCGGCAAGACCGCAACGCCGCGTGAACCCATGATGCGACTTATCGCAACGCCGCCACGGGCATAATTGCCGGTTGACGGCCAGACTGCCCGATGTTTGGTCGGGTCGAATTGGCCGGTGATAATTCGCGGCGCCAAACACGAATAAGCCGCCAAAACTTTGTGCGCGGTGATCATCGGAAATCGATCGCCAAACACCACGATTATCGGGCTATCGATGCCAGTCAATGAACTCGGCAAAACCACATGGTCGGGCACTGACACCCGATCACCACGCATGTCGTTGTACCAGTGCACACGAAATAAGTTGCGCGGATCAGGGGCGTTTTTGTCGACTCCATTGGCATAACCCGCATCAATTTTTGACGGGTCAGCAAGTTGGGCAAAAGTCGGCAAAACAACTTTGTTTTTCGCGCACAGCGCAACGCTGTTTTCGAGGGCCTGCTGATCAACGATTTTGTCGGCCAAACCCAACTGCCCGGCCATCGCCGATGCATCTAATTGACGCTTTGAGCCTTGGGACGAAGTCGTTATTGAAGTCAAGGTTTACATTATGTCAAAAAATCAATACAAAGCACTACTCTTACGGTCGCCAGGCCGACGTAGCCCAATGGCAGAGGCACGGCGCTTAGGACGCCGCCAGTGAGAGTTCGAGTCTCTCCGTCGGCACAAATATGCAACCTCGCACTACTCGAGAAGTTTCAACACCGGCTCTGTTGATAGATCTCGATGCCCTCAACAACAACCTACGAACGATGTCACTGCGACTTCCTGGCCCAAAGTTGCGACCGCACACCAAGGCCCACAAGTGCACGGGCATCGCCCGACTTCAACAACACTACGGGCACAAAAATTTTACCTGCGCAACGCCACGCGAAATAATCGGCATGTCGAAAGCCAATGTCGGTGAAGACCTTTTGTTGGCAAACGAAGTAGTCGATTTATCCAGACTTCAAGGTCTGGCTCAAGTTGCACGAAACGTGCGAGTGACGGTCGCAGTTGACTCTGTTGAAACCATCAGTGCGGCCAAAAAAGCCGGTCTTCACGACGTGCTGATCGACGTCAATGTTGGTTTGCAAAGATGTGGCGTCGCACCAGAAGCCGCGGGCAAACTTGCCGACTTTGCGCGACAACAAAAAATGAACGTGCGCGGTGTCATGGGTTATGAGGGCCACCTGATGATGGTTGATGGACATCAAAGGCGCGCGCAAAAAGTCGTCGACGCAATGCAACATCTTGCCCGTGCATCAAAAGACGTGGGCGGTGAAATAGTCTCGGCTGGCGGCACTGGCACTTTTGATCTACATGAATCGACATGCATCACCGAATTGCAGGCCGGTTCGTATGCGCTAATGGACACGCATTATGCGAAACTAAATTTGCCCTTCGTCCAGGGTTGTTTTGTTTTGGGCACTGTGATTTCAAAATCTCGAGACTGGCTGGTGATCGATGTCGGGCTCAAATCTCTCGGCATGGATCACGGCAACCCGACTGTCGAAGGCTATGAGGTGCTTTTCTGCTCAGATGAACACACGACTCTTGTGCCAAAAAGAGAATCAACCGATCTTGAGATCTCAGTTGGTCACAAACTTAGGGTTGTGCCGGCCCACATCGACCCGACCATGGCTATGCATGAGTTGGCCTATCTTGTGCGCGACGAACAAATCATCGACGCATGGCCAATCGACCTAAGAAGTTGGTAATTCACCCAAACGATCGGCCAATTTTCGAAATGCAATCGCACGATGTGAGATCGCGTGCTTTTCTTCAATCGTCATTTGGGCAAATGTTCGCCCATCGCCGACTTTCGGCACAAACACGGCGTCATATCCAAAACCCCGATCCCCGATTTCTGCCAGGCTGATCGAACCCTCACAAACACCTTCACAAACAATCTCTTGGCCATTTGGCATGCGCAAAAGCACGACCGTGCGAAATCGGGCAGCACGAGACGATGCTGTGCTCAATGATTGCAACAACTTGACCCTATTTTGTGCGTCAGTCGCACCAACACCAGCGAATCTGGCCGTCAATACACCCGGTCGACCATCCAATGCATCAACCTCCAAACCAGTGTCGTCGGCAAGAGCGGGCAAACCAGTGGCGCCACATACAGCCACGGCCTTCAATCGTGCGTTGCCGACAAGAGTGTCGGCGTCTTCGACAATGTCGGCAAGTGAATCAGGTCGTGGTTGAAGATCTACGACTCTTTCGACCAATTCAAAAATCTCAGCGACCTTGTGGGGGTTGGCCGAGGCGCAGACAACGCGCATCATTTTATTTTTGCTGAGATCTTGGCTTTGATCGTGATGGGGGCGGAACCGCCAAAGTTCGTTTTTGCAGTTCGAAAATCTCGCGCAAGCCATGAGATGCCAAAGCCAACAACTCATCTAGTTGCACCTGGGTAAATGCGGCACCTTCTGCCGTGCCCTGAACCTCGACAAATTTGGGCTGAGTCTCATTGTGCGGCTGCAACATCACGATATTCATATCGACTTCGGCAGAGCTGTCTTCGAGATATGGCAGGTCAAGAATCGGTTTGCCCTCATGAATGCCAACGCTCACCGCGGCACAAAGTGAGTGCAACGGGTGCGAGGCGATCAGACCTTCTTGCAGCACACGAGTCAGCGCGTCATGCAGCGCGATATAAGCACCACAAATACTGGCGGTTCTGGTGCCACCGTCGGCCTGCAATACGTCGCAGTCGATTATCACTTGTCGCTCGCCCAAAAGCTTCATGTCGCAACTTGAGCGTAAAGATCTGCCGATCAATCGTTGAATCTCGATCGTGCGACCACCTTGTTTGCCCTTTGCCGCTTCGCGATCGTTGCGTTCGGGTGTTGCGCCAGGCAACATCGAATATTCAGCCGTCACCCAGCCTTTGTTGCTGCCCTTCATCCAACGTGGCACGTCTTCATCGACCGATGCGGTGCACAGTACGCGAGTCTTGCCAAACGAGACCAAAACCGAACCAGCAGCCATTTCGGTGAAATCGCGTTCAAATTTAAGTTGGCGCAGTTCATTGGCGCGACGTCCGTCTGGTCTTGTCATTTTTTTCTCCGTTACTTTGACGTTGATTTTAGGTTACTTTGGCCATTCTTTTGCCACCGACAGTTCTGGTCCCAAAAAACGACGGCCCAGTTCAGCGAATTGTCGAACATCTCCAGACGAATAAAACTCGTGCTTGCCGAGTTTGCCGATTTCAACACGACGCGCAATATTTTTTTCTTGAAGGCTGTCGCGCACCATCGTCGCAGTCGCGTCGGCGCTGTTTATTAGCTTGACTGTGGGTCCCATTACCTCGCCAATCACGTCGCTCAAATATGGGTAATGGGTGCAACCCAACAACAACGTATCTACATGTGCTGCACTGATTGGCGCCAATAATTTCGTGGCCAATTCAACGACTGCGGGCCCGGTTGTTTCGTCTTTTTCGACAAACTCGACGAACCCTGGGCATGCGGCCGTTGTCAGTTCGACTTCGAAACCAGACTCGTGAGACGCAACTTTCACCGCGTGTTCGTATGCACGAGATGCAATCGTGCCTACAGTGCCGATCACAGCGACACGTTTGTTTTTCGTTGCCTGAACCAAAGCTTTGGCACCGGGTTCAACCACGCCGATCACGGGCACCTCGAGAGAATTTTTCAATTCTTCGAGGGCAACCGACGCTGCCGTATTGCATGCCACGACTATCAACTTTGCGTTGAAGTCTCTGACCAAACTTGTTGCGATTTCAACCGCGAAATCCTTTACGGCGTTGGCCGGCTTGGGCCCATACGGATAACGCGCCGTATCACCTATATATATGAGATTTTCCGCCCCAAGAAGGTCGATAACTGCCCGGGCTACGGTTAGACCTCCGAAACCTGAGTCAAACATGCCAATCGGACGATCATCTTCAGAACCCATCTCTGACAACGCTAGGCCGTGGCGAACATTGAAATCAGCCAACTAGAAACATCTAACGCGATAGGTTGACCGATGGTTTAGAGTCGCTGTGTGATTCTCGCAGCCTTATTGGCTCTTTTGGCCGCTGGATTGCATGCATCTTGGAACATCGTCGTCAAACAGACAGGCGATCGCTTTCTGGCACTTTGGGCGCAATTTTTATTCGCTGGTTCGCTCGCTTTCACTGCTCTCATCGGTTGGACGATCATCGATGGTCAGCCGAAAATTGCCTGGTGGTGGTCAATCTTCAGCGGCTGTGGTCACTTGCCTTATGTGATCTTGCTCGCCAAGGCCTATGACAAGAGTGATTTTTCAGTCACCTACCCAATTGCTCGAGGCGCTGGTGCGCTCAGCGCGGCAATTTTAGGCCTGATTTTTTTGGACGACGACCTAACTGCAATCAGCATGGCAGGCATCGCAATCGTCATCTTTGGACTTTGGGTTTTGGTGTCTGGTCAAAAGATCGAAAACATTTTTCCCGCACTCGGCGTTGCATCAACTATCGGCATCTACTCAGTCGTCGACGCCTATGGGGCGAGAAATTCAGATGCAATCGCGTTTGCGCTCAGTGTCTTTGTCAGTGGCGCGGCGACTATTTCGATTTGGGCGCTGATAACAAGGTCAAAGCAACTCAAGACTTTTTTTGTGGCCGCATGGAAACCAGCCCTTTTTGGTGGCTCAATGTCGATCTTGGGTTATTCGATGGTGGTTTATGCCTTTACTTTGGCCCCAGTCGGATACGTCGCGACAATGCGCGAGTCCAGCGTTGTTATTGCTGCTCTAGCGGGCTGGAAATATCTCAAAGAAGACGACCATAAACGCCGCTTGACCTCGGCAACCATCGTCGTGGCTGGTTTGATCGTTTTGGTGCTGGGTCGCTAGAAGTAGATGATTTTTTCGGCTGCAGCCTCGGCTTGATCAAGATCGTCTGTATAGGCACCAGTTGATAAATATTTCCAACCACCATCGCAAACAATGAATACGATCACCGCTTCATCGTTTGAGTTTTGACCGACTTCGCCAGCAACCTTGAGCGCACCGGCCAGCGAAGCACCCGACGAGATGCCGGCAAAAATTCCGCACTCGCTCACCAGTCGTCGCGTGCACTCGATGCTTTCGCGTGGACGAACGACTCGTTTTCGATCGAGGGTCTGGCGGCCATGCCACTTTTCAAACACCGGCGGAATGTAACCGTCGTCTAAATTGCGCAGGCCTTCAACGCGCTCACCAAGTGGTGGCTCAACTGCGATTATTTTTATCAAGGGATTTTTTTCTTTCAAATAGCGACCCACGCCCATCAGAGTGCCGCTGGTGCCAAGCCCAGCCACAAAGTGGGTTATCTCTGGGCAGTCACGCCAAATTTCAGGACCGGTCGTCTCATAGTGAGCACGAGGGTTGGCGTCGTTTTCATATTGGTGCAAAAAACACCAGTCGGGGTTTTCTTTGGCCATCTTTTCGGCGCGCAATACCGCGCCGTTTGAACCTTCTGCTCCGGGGGTCACGATAACTTTGGCGCCAAAAACTTCGAGCATCTGTCGTCGCTCAA
>CAYOVI010000024.1:16170-18135 GCA_964407365.1 uncultured Ferrithrix sp. | reverse complement strand
GCTGCGATCGTCGAAGCCATTCGCGCTTGCCCAGAACGCTGAATCAGCCCGAGAAATAGCGTCGGTTAAAACGGCGCGTTTTACGGGGCGATCTCGGCAACAATGAAAGGGTGGCAGATCCGATCGTTTTTGTCGAGCAGCGCATTGCCGACGCATTTGCCAAAGTCGCTGGAGCCAAAGCAGACGGCATCGACACGGCAGTTCGATCCAGTGATCGTGCCGATGCCCAGGTAAACGGTTCGATTGCCCTGGCCAAAGCGATGGGTTTGGCACCGCGCGACGTTGCCACAAAAGTGCTCGAAGTTGTCGATCTCAGAGATGCCTGTAGTGACGCCCAAGTTGCGGGACCAGGCTTCATAAATTTGACATTTCGTAATGATTTTCTTGCAAGTGAATTGGTCAAGTCAAGCGCGAGCGAAAAAATGGGTGTGCGCAAGGCCGAGAAGTCGCGCAAAGTCGTCGTAGATTATTCGGCGCCAAACGTTGCCAAAGAAATGCACGTTGGACATTTGCGATCGACGGTGATCGGCGATGCACTCGTGCGAATGTTGATGTTCGTCGGTCATGATGTCGTGCGTGAAAACCACGTAGGCGATTGGGGCACGCCATTTGGCATGTTGATCGAGCACTTGGTCGATTTGGGCGAGACACATGCCGCCAATGAACTTTCTGTTGGTGACCTAGATTCGTTTTACCGCAGTGCACGCAAAAAATTTGACGAGTCAGAGCAATTTCAGGCGCGGTCGAGAGCGCGAGTTGTGCTCTTGCAGAGTGGCGATGCAGAGACGCTGCGGCTATGGAAACTTCTCGTCGCCGAGAGCACGAGATATTTTCAGATGATCTATCGCACACTTGGCGTATTGCTCGAGGACTCCGACATAATGGGAGAAAGCGCCTATAACGATTTGTTGCCTCAAGTCGTTGAACGGCTTAGCAAGTCGAAAATGTTGACTACTAGCGATGGGGCAGAGGTTGTTTTTGCCGAAGGTTTCGTGAATCGCGAAAATCAACCGTTGCCTTTGATCATTCGCAAAACTGACGGTGGCTATAACTATGCGACAAGTGATCTTGCGTGTGTGATTGATCGGGTCGAGAGACTTCGGGCAGATTTGTTGCTATATGTCGTCGGTGCACCACAGGCGCAACATCTGCAGATGGTCGCGACCGTGGCAAAACAGGCTGGCTGGTTGAGTTCGTCGCATGAGATGTTGCATGTTTCGTTTGGCAGTGTTTTGGGTGCGGACAAAAAGATGTTGAAGACGCGCAGTGGCGAGACGGTGAAACTCGATGCTTTATTGTCCGAGGCCGTTGAGCGTGCGGCTGAGGCGGTGGCCGAAAAGAACCCAGAACTATCAAAAGAGGCCCAGGCAAGAATCGCCAAAATGGTGGGTATCGGCGCGGTCAAGTATGCAGATCTTTCGACTGATCGAATCAAGGACTACACCTTCGACTGGAATCGAATGCTGTCGTTCGATGGCAACACCGCACCGTATCTGCAATATGCCCATGCACGAATTTGCAGCATTTTTCGACGAGCCGAAATTGATCGATCAAGCGTGCGTGGCGTCACCCCAACAATCGAGCACGCTGCCGAGCGTGAGTTGGCGATGCGAGTTTTGCAGTTTGATTCGGCACTTTGGGACGCGCTTGAAAAATACAGTCCTCACCGTCTGTGCACTTTTCTCTACGATTTGGCGACGAGTTTTTCTTCGTTTTACGAGCAGTGCCCGGTGCTCAAAGCCGATGACGAGACGCAGCGTCTCAGTCGTTTGATGCTTTGTGACGTGACGGCGCGAGTTTTGCAGACAGGTCTCGACGTGTTGGGTATTGAAGCACCGGAGCAGATGTGAGTCGCATCGCCAAACATTTGTTGCCCGATTCGGCCAAGACCAACGCTTCTGGGCACCTTGAGATCGGTGGCTGTGATCTGGTTTCATTGGCCGAAAAATTTGGCACGCCGGCATT
>CAYOVI010000024.1:0-16070 GCA_964407365.1 uncultured Ferrithrix sp. | reverse complement strand
AGATCGGTGGCTGTGATCTGGTTTCATTGGCCGAAAAATTTGGCACGCCGGCATTCGTATATGACGAGACTCATCTAAGAGCACGATGCAAAGAGGCCGTTAGCGCCTTTGGTGAGCACCGAGTTGTGTATGCGACGAAAGCATTTTTGTGCGGGGCGATGGCACGATTGGCACACGAAGAGGGCTTGTTGCTTGATGTAGCTACGGGGGGAGAATTATTTGTTGCTCTAAATGCGGGCGTGCCTGGTTCGGCTTGCGTGATGCACGGCAACAACAAGTCGTCAGACGAGTTGAAGATGGCCATAGATGCTGGTGTGCGCCACATTGTTGTCGACAATTTTGACGAACTTGATCGACTCGATGGTCTGCTATCAACAGGTGAAAAACGAGTTCGAGTTCAGTTGCGCATCACCCCTGGTGTGGCGGTGCACACCCATGAGTTTGTTTCAACTGGTCAAGATGACTCTAAGTTCGGGTTCAATCTGCGCAACGGTGACGCGCAATTGGCAGTTGATCGTGTGCGTTCGTCGTCGGGCGTCGAGTTCGCGGGCATTCACTGCCATATCGGATCAAACGTTTTTTCAGCAGAAAATTTCACGCAGGCAGCGCAGATCATGGTTGATTTCGCAAACGAACTCGAGGTCGAAGAGCTGACTTTGGGTGGTGGTCTCGGAGTTGCGTATATCGAATCAGAAACTGCACCATCGATTACCCAGTGGTCGAAGTCATTGGCGGCGGCGACTGCGAAGCTAACCAAGCCGACAAAAGTTTTTGTTGAACCAGGTCGAGCAATCGTGGCAAGTGCAGCCGTAACGCTTTATCGCATTGGTTCGATCAAGCATCTGCCCAAAATTCGAACCTATGTCGCAGTCGATGGTGGCATGAGCGACAACCCCCGCCCAGTTCTGTATGACTCTGGATATGAAGCATTTCTGCCCTCACGCGTAGATGCAGATCGCACCGAGCGCGTGCGAGTTGTCGGCAAACATTGCGAGAGCGGCGACGTTTTGATCAACGAGGCGATGTTGCCAAGTGGTTATGCGGTCGGCGATTTATTGGCGACTCCGGTGACCGGGGCATATGGTCACAGCATGGGTTCGAACTACAACAAAGTCACTCGTCCACCTGTTGTTTTCGTGCGTGATGGTGCGGCACGCCTCGTTGTGCGGCGCGAAAGTTTTAACGATCTCGTGAATCTTGACGTCACAGATAGCGTGTAAATATGGGTTTGCAATCTGGCGCACAAGTTGTTCGCCTTGGGGTTCTGGGTCACGGTGTCGTGGGTTCGGCATTTGTCAAACTCGTCAGCCAACAAGTTGAGCAGATTTTGGCGCGAAGTGGTGTTCGTCTTGAAGTGACTCAAGTTTGCGTGCGTGACGCGAGCAAGAAACATAACTTGCCAAAGGGTGCGAAGTTGGTGACCGATGCACACGAACTTGTGCAGTCTGCCGATGTAGATCTGGTCGTTGAGTTGATGGGTGGAATAGAGCCGGCTTCGCAGTTAATTTTTGAGGCAATTGGCAAGCACAAGCCGGTGGTCACTGCTAACAAGGCATTGCTGGCAAAACGCGGGGTGGAACTTTTTGCAGCAGCGGACGCTGCGTCGACTGATTTGCTATTCGAAGCCGCAGTTTGTGGTGGCATTCCCCTGATCAGGCCTTTGCGAGAAAGTTTGCGCGGTGAGCCCATTTTGCGGGTGATGGGCATCGTCAATGGCACGACGAATTTTATTTTGACCAAGATGAGCGAAGTCGGCGCCGACTATTCGGTTGCTCTTGCCGAGGCTCAGAAACTTGGTTTTGCCGAGGCAGACCCAACAGCCGATGTCGAGGGACATGATGCGGCCGCCAAAATTGCGATTATTGCGAGCATCGCTTTTGGCGTCACTGTGCGCGCTGAAGACGTTTATGTCGAGGGCATCAGCAAATTGACGGCCGCAGACATAACGATTGCCCGTAAGTTTGGTTATTCGGTGAAGCTTTTGGGTGTCGCCGAACTAGACGCAGGCACATCGATGGTTTCGGTGCGCGTGCACCCAGCGTTGGTGCCGTTGAACAATCCACTGGCGGCAGTGCGCGAAAGTTTCAATGCCGTTCTCGTCGACGGCGAGTCTTCGGGTTCGCTGATGTTCTACGGCCGCGGTGCTGGTGGCGAGCCAACTGCCTCGGCAGTGCTGGGTGATGTGATCGATGCGGCGATCAATTTGCGCAAAGGCACACACGCTTTGCTTGGTGCCTTCAAAGCGACCAAGCTGATGCCAATGAGTGCGGTTAACTGCGAATATATGATCGGTCTCGAAGTCGCCGATAAGCCCGGCGTTTTGCATGCGGTTACAGGTGTTTTTGCCCGCAATGGCGTGAGCATTCGTGCCGCCGAGCAAGACGGCATTGGGGCTGATGCACGCCTGGTGTTTTTGACCCATGATGCCAACGAAGCTGCAGTGCAAAATTGTTTGAGCGAATTTAAGTCGCAAGATTTCGTGAAGCATGTTGGTGCGTTGCTTCGCGTTGTTGCAAATTCGTAACGATGCAATATATTTCGACTCGAGGTCAAGCTCCGAAGATCGGTTTTTGTGACGTTTTGCTCGCAGGTCTGGCCCGAGATGGTGGTTTATATGTGCCAGAGACTTGGCCAAAGTTGAGCCAGTCAGAGAATTTAGCCTCGACGAGTTATGCGCAAATCGCAGCAGACATCATGTCACCTTTTGTCGGTAATGAAATAGACAAAAAAGTTTTCGAGAAACTTTGCGTCGATGCATATTCGTCGTTTCGGCACCCCGAGGTGGCGCCATTGGTTGAGATTGGTTCGAATGAATATCTGCTCGAGCTGTTTCATGGGCCAACTTTGGCTTTCAAAGACGTGGCTCTGCAACTTGTGGGTAAGTTGTTTGATCTTGTTCTCGCACAACGCAGCCAACGTGTGATGATCGTCGGAGCGACTAGTGGTGACACCGGTGGTGCCGCGTTCGACGGCGTGGCCACGTGTCGCAACGTCGACATTGTGATGTTGTATCCAAACAACCGAGTGAGCGAAGTTCAGCGTCGACAGATGACGACGCTTGGTGCTTCAAATGTTCATGCTGTCGCTATCGATGGCACGTTTGACGATTGTCAAGACTTGGTCAAGGCGATGTTCAACGACCAGAAATTTCGCGACGCCAACAACCTTTCGGCGGTGAATTCGATCAACTGGGTGCGTGTTATGGCCCAAATTGTTTACTATGTGACGGCCATTCAGAAACTTGGCAAGTCTGGGGTTTTCAGTGTGCCGACCGGAAATTTTGGCAACGTCTTGGCTGGTTGGATAGCCAAGCAGATGGGTGCACAAATTGAGGGCTTTGTAGTGGCCTCGAATAGAAACGATATTTTGACGCGCTTTTTTGAGTCGAAGCAGATGTCCGCCAACGAAGTTGTGCCGACGCTGAGCCCAAGCATGGATATTCAGGTTTCGTCAAATTTCGAAAGATTGCTCTTTGAGGCCAACGATCGTGACGGCGTTGAGACGGCAAAGCAACTTACTGTTTTTCGTGAAACTGGCAAACTCAAAGTAGCCGCGAGCACTTATCAAAAATGGTTTGAAGGTGTGTTTGTTGGCCGCCGTTGCAACGACGAGCAAACTCTTGCCACGATGCAAGATGTATATAAAAATTCGGGCATGTTGATTGATCCACATACGGCGGTGGGTTTGTCTGCGGCGCGTCAGAGCGCGGGCGTTGACTATCCAAAAAATAGCCCGATGATTACGTTGGCTACCGCGCACCCTGCCAAGTTTCCAGAAGCCGTGTTTCGTGCGACGGGCCAGAAGCCGAGGCTGCCTGAGCATCTTGCTGATTTGATGACTCGACCCGAACGCAGCGTTTCGCTGCCCAATGATTTGAAGGCCGTTCAGGCTTTTGTTGCGGGGTGCGTCGGATAGACAAAAATTGACCGTTGTTATTGACCTGTCAGTCGGCTAGATTTGAAGTGCTCGGATTCCCGAGCAAGTCTCCGCAAATTCTTTGCAGACGCACATCAACGCAATCTGATCTGTGATTTTGCATATCGAATTTTCGCGGCAAATTGGGCGACAAAATTTCTGTTTCCCTGAAAGAAGGCATTGTGGCTAGTGAAGCCCTTGGACAATCGGCACTCGAAGCAAAAGATCGCGAACAACTTGTCGCCATAGCCAAAGCCCTTGGCGTGAAGTCGGCTGCGCGCGCCAAAAAAGAAGAGATCATTGAAATGATTCTGGAGCAGACCGCGCCGTCGCCGGCTGCACAAGTGCCGGCAAAGCCCGCAACTGGTGGTTCTGATACAGGGGCGTCAAAATCTGACGTTCCGGCCCTGGGGGCAGATGGTCAACCTCTTGCCGAGTGGGAAATCGAATTGGCAGAGCACGAGGGCACGCCGATTGCCCCAGATGCTCGGCGACAAAGCGATTTTGTTGACCGTGGCGATTCGCGCACAGATCGAAACGATCGCAATGATCGCGGTCGCAACGACCGAAACGATCGCAACGATCGTGGCCGCAACGATCGAAACTTTCAGCGCAATTACAACGATCAAGATGGTGGCAATCGCAATCGCAATCGTCGTCGTCGACGGGGCTCGGGTGGCTTCAGAAACATGCGTGACGAAGGCCCGCAAGGTGATGATCGCTACGAATTGAACGATTTATCAGAGCAAAACGAGCCAATTAGCAACGAACCAACCGAGGTTGCCGGTTATCTAGATTTGCGCGACGAGGGCTACGGCTTTTTGCGAGTCAACGGTTATCTGCCATCTTCTGGCGATGCATATGTGTCGGTTCGTTTGACGCGTCAATTTAATTTGCGCAAGGGCGACCACGTGACTGGCATGTGCCGACCAGCGGGTCGCAACGAGAAGAACCCGGGCATGATCGACATTCGCACGATCAACGGCGTAGATGCCGAAAAAATGAAGGCTCGACCCAAGTTCGAAGATTTAACGCCACTTTTCCCGGACGAGAAATTAGAACTTTCCAGCGACCCAACCAATATGACGGCCCGAATCATCGACTTGATCTCGCCGATCGGCAAGGGTCAGCGTGGAATCATCGTCTCACCACCCAAGGCGGGCAAGACCAGCGTCATGAAAACGATCGCGACCTCGATCGAAAAGAATCATCCTGAAGTCAAGATGATCGTGCTGCTGATCGACGAGCGTCCGGAAGAAGTCACAGATATGCGACGCACGGTAAAAGGCGAGGTCGTGTCGTCGACTTTCGACCGACCTTCTGAAGAGCACACGCACGTTGCCGAATTGGTCATTGAAAAAGCCAAGCGCATGGTTGAAATGGGTGAAGATGTAGTGGTCATTCTTGATGGCATCACCCGTTTGTCGCGTGCATACAACTTGGCGGCGCCAACAACTGGCCGAGTGATGTCTGGCGGTATCGACGCCGGTGCCTTGTATCCGCCGAAGAAGTTTTTTGGTGCAGCCCGAAACATTGAAGAGGGTGGCAGTTTGACTATTTTGGCAACTGCGCTCGTCGAAACGAATAGTCGAATGGATGACGCGATCTTCGAAGAGTTTAAAGGCACGGGCAACATGGAATTGCGACTCGACCGAAAACTCGCCGAGCGACGCATTTATCCGGCGATTGATGTTGATGCATCGAGCACTCGGCATGAAGAACTTTTGTTCAATCGCCAGCAACTGCAGATGGTGTGGAAGCTGCGACGCGTATTGAGCGGTCTTGCCGCTGACGGCAATGCAGCACCTGGTCTCGAGTTGCTTATCGATCGATTGAAGACTTTCAAGAACAACGACGAGTTCTTGGCCGAGATCGCCAAACAACCCACTTCGTAAGTTTTAGTCGCAATATGTCGGCCAAATTTGGTCATGCATCGCGCATGGCTCACTTGCGGTTGGCCTCGCTTGTCAAAGCCCAAAACAAAACTGGTTCAGATGGCGATGCGTCAAAGTTCGAAAATGAAACGGTTGAGTTTGCAAATGCACTAGGCGTGTTGTCTGATGGTGTGGCCTTTGTGCTTGCCACCGCCCAGCATGAACGAAGTTTTGGGCCAGCCCTCATCTGGGCGATGCAAAACAAGGCCAATGCGTTGCGTCTTTTCAGTGACCAAAGAGCGGGCGACCTGGCACGAATTGCAAGATATTTTCAATTTGATTCAAAAGTTTTTGAGGTTGATGCTTCGAATGTGGCACGTGCTGCCGAACCAATCGCCGTCGACTACCGCGAGACGAGCGCCGCCGATGAGATGTTTGTCAATTTCATCAGATCTGCAGGGGCCGATGTCGTAAGGGAACACGGCGTGATCACGGGCGAGGTGTTCGGTCTTGAGGTGTGTCGGGTGGTGCACGATGCAAGCCCGTCGACTGGGACAGAACTCGCAGAAGCGGGTCGTTTAGAAATCGGCGTGGGTGCACATGATCGCGAGACTTTCAAATTGCTGCACGGTCAAACCGCAACAGTTGAGGCTTTGCGCGATGTGGTTTCCGATGTTGCAGCGCGTCGTGTCGTTGGGGCACAGACACATCCGCTAAATCAGTTGGCACGCGAGAGATTGTTGCGACACATCGTTTGTCAATCGCCGCAACTTGTTGGAGCAAAAAGTCTGCAATTTGCCCAACCTCCGCTAGAGCGAAAGGGTTTGAAAGAAAGCGTGCCTTGTTGTGCGGTTGGCGAGTCGCTTGGTGGTGAAAAAATTGTCGTAGTTTTCAGCATCGGCGTCGACCCAGATGTTGTTTCATTTGGTGCAGATGCGCGCAGTCAATTGAACAGATCGGCTGAGTTGGTTTTGGTGATGCCTTCGCGCGACATTTTGCCCGTGGTTGAACGAGTTGCTCAATTGCTAGAACGACCTGCGCGATTTGTGGGTGTTGATGTTTTGAACGAATCAAATCGAGCCTGATAATTCGCCTAGCCACAACCGTGCATTCCAAGTAATAGTCTGATCATCGTGCTTGAGCGGCTTGAGGGTATTGAAAGAGATTTTTTAGACCTAGAAGCGAGCCTCGCCACCCCAGAAGTGCTCGGAGACTCGAACAAATTGCGCGAGGTTTCGCGAAAATACAAACAAATGACGCCGCTCGTCGAGTGCATTCGCAAATATCGCAAAACTCTGGGCAACGCCGATGCGGCACGCGAGTTGATCGCCGACGCCAGTGGTTCAGAACGAGACGCATTGCAGGCCGAATTGAACTCGGCAACAGCGACGCTTGCCAAGCTTGAAGACGAGTTGAAAGTGTTGTTGTTGCCACCAGACCCGAATGCGGGAAAGAACATCATCATTGAAATTCGTGGCGCCGAAGGCGGAGAAGAGGCAAATCTTTTTGCGAGTGATCTTTTCGATATGTATAAGGCCTATGCCGCACGCAATAACTGGACGGTCGAAGTTTTGTCGCTTGATCTTTCGCCCAAGGGTGGCATTAACCAGGTCGTCATGGTTTTCAAAGGCGAGACGGCTTGGACACGGATGCGCTTCGAGGGTGGGCCTCATCGAGTGCAACGCGTGCCTGAGACTGAGAGCCAAGGTCGCATTCACACCAGTTCTGCAACGGTGATGGTTTTGCCCGAAGCAGAAGAAGTCGAACTGCACATTGACGAAAAAGATCTGCAGATCGACGTTTATCGGGCGAGTGGCCCCGGGGGTCAGGGCGTGAACACAACAGACTCAGCCGTGCGAATCACGCACCGACCAAGTGGTGTTGTCGTGTCGATGCAAGACGAACGCAGTCAACTGCAGAATCGACTGCGAGCAATGCAAGTTTTGCGAGCCCGATTGTTGAAGCGGCAAGAAGAAGAGCAACAGGCTCGAGCCTCTGCCGAGCGCAAAGCACAAGTCGGCGGCGGTGGTCGCGGCGAGAAAATTCGCACCTATAACTTCAAAGACAGTCGCGTCACCGACCATCGCATCGGTTTCACCTTGCACCAATTGCAAGATGTTTTGGCAGGAAATTTAGACCCCGTCGTTGATGCACTAACACTCGAGTATCAGACTGAGCAGTTGGCCGACTCAAGCGAAAAATAATTTCATCGTGACCAGTGCACAATCAATTTCGTGGGGTGAGTTGTTGCGCTCAATTGCCATGGAATTAGGCAGCGAGCAAGAAGCACGATGGTTGTGTCAACATGCCAGCGGTCTTGATCGGGGCGAATTTGACTCGGCGCATGATGAAATCGTCAATGAACGATGTGGCGTGGCGTTGCGCGAGATGGTCGCACGACGCTTGACCGGCGAGCCTTTACAATATGTGATTAAGAGTTGGTCTTTTCGACATTTAGATGTGCTTGTCGACAGTCGTGTTTTGATTCCGCGACCAGAAACAGAAATTGTGGTTCAGGCGGCAATCGACCTAGTCAAACAGTCGCTTAAAGGCTCAAAACGAAAGTTGCGAATCGTCGATCTTGGCACCGGCAGTGGCGTGATTGGACTTTCATTGGCAAGTGAACTTCCACGTGGCAGCACAGAAGTTTGGCTTACAGATTTTTCGGCTGACGCACTCGAAGTCGCGCGCGCTAATTTGGCTGGACTGGGTTTGATTGGTGGTGACGTGAGACTTGCCGAGGGCAGTTGGTTTTCTGCGTTGCCAAGTGAACTGAAAAACAGCTTTGATTTGATTGTCAGCAACCCGCCATATATTGCCCTCGATGACCCAAGCATTGAAAAAAGTGTTCGAAATTTTGAGCCACACATCGCGCTTTTTGGCGGTCAAGATGGCCTAGACAGTTTTCGCGAAATAATTTCGCAGGCGCGAAATTGGCTGGCTCACGAGGGTCTTTTGGTGCTTGAGATCGGTTTTCAGCAAGCCGATGCCGTGCGTCGATTGCTAGAGCAAAACGAGTTCTCGCGCATTGAAATTCGTCGAGATCTATCGGGGCGCGACCGCATAGCAATTGCCCAAAATAACTAGAGCAAGATAGAGCCAGTTGAGTCGAGGGTGATTTGTTTGCCGACCCATTCACCGTCGCAAAACGATTTTGCGATTTGCGGGTCGGATGATGTCGCCCAGGCGCGACGAGAATCTTTGAGCAGAGTCGATGCGATTACGGTTTCTGGCTGACCGTCACGATCGTGCATCACGGTAAATGCATCGATGGTGGCCTTGCCAGATATCGAAGATGCAGCCTGATCTGGCGGTGCAAGTTCGCGTTTTTTGAGCGAATCGATCTCGGCCTGGGGTGAACCATATTTGAAACCATTTTTTGACGGATCAGTTGAGTAAATACCAAATGAGTGCTTGGTGGCATAACCGCCATTGGCCCAAATGAATGCATCTTCAGATGAGTTGGTTGAATCGCGCAGTTTGGTCATCATCGTGGCGATTGCATGCATCACATAGTTGTTCCATGGGCCGCCAGCAAACGAGAGCCCACCGGTGATCGTTAGTTGCTGATCTAGCGAGAGTCCAAGAGATTTGGCCCCGAGTTGCACAGCCGAGGGAAAACAAGAGTAAAGATCGATTAGCGAGACATCTTGTACCGGTTTACCAGCCAGTTCGCAAACCATTTTGCCGCCAAGTTTGATGGCTGGTGTTTCGGCCAGCGAAAAGCGATTTGAAACGTGATAGTGCTCGTGGCAATCGGCGCCAGCGAGAGGAAAAATCCACTTTTCTTTTGGTATGCCAAGTTGTCTGGCCTTATCGACCGAACAAATGACCAGCGCAGCAGCCATGTCCACTTGGTTGTTCGAATTCATAACCTTGGGATACGGCAAACCGATCATGCGGTTTTTTGGCGAGACGGTGCGAATCTGTTCTGCGGTCAAAGCGGTCTTGCTCCACGCAAATGCGTTTGATGAGCCAACAATGCTGAACCTCGACCATAATTCGCTTATTAGTTTTTGGTGTTGCTCAATGTCACGATCAGCCTGAGCCCGAATCGCAGACTCGAACATCGGATATATCTGAATGGGCAAAATAATTTTTCTGGCGATTTCTGCCTCACTGCTCATTGCGACGTCTTCGACTATGTTTTTTGCAATTGGTAAATCAGATTTCGGCTCTGACCAATTAAGCGTGACATTTTCGCGATGTGCTTTGGCTCGCGAGTTTGATGCTTCACCGCCGGCAATGACTGCGATTTCTAGTTCGCCACGCTGAATTTGTGCCGAAAGCCTGTTGATCAGCAACTGTGGCATGTTGCCCCCGTGCGGGGTTGTGCCGTGCTCACGAGCCGAAATTTGCAACATGGAAGCCACAGTCAAAGCTGGATTCGCATATTTCCATGAGAGCAGTCGAACAACATGTAGCGCATCGATCTCGGGCAGCGAGACGATCTCGGCATCTTTGATGGCTCGGCGAACTGCGTCGGCTATCAATTCAGTTGGCTCGAGGGCATCGCGCAAACTTTCAATGTGATTGACGACTTGGCCCTGGCCGACAAGCACGGGAGTGCGCGGGTCAATCGACATCACTCAACACAATAGTTATACACTTTCAGCGATGAGAAAGATTGCGATTGGCGCTGATCATGCAGGGTTCGAATTGAAACAACACCTGGTGAAATATCTTTCAAGCAAAGGTTTGCAAGTTGCCGACCATGGCACAAATTCACCCGAAAGTGTTGATTATCCGGAGATTTGTGCAAATGTCGCGCGGGTGGTGCGAGATGGCAAGGCAGATGTCGGCATCGTGCTCGGAGGCAGCGGTCAAGGTGAGCAAATCGCAGCGAACAAAGTGCATGGGGTCAGGGCCGCGTTATGCAACGATCTCTATTTGGCCGAGATGGCGAGATCTCACAACAACGCCAATGTTTTATCGATGGGCGCAAGAGTCGTGTCTCAGCAGCTCGCCGAGCAGATTGTTGATAAGTTTTTGAGCACCGAATTTGAGGGCGGAAGACATGAACGCCGAGTCGCCCAACTCGGCAAAATAGAAGAATCAGAATCAATCACCAAAAAGGGAGCATGACCAATGCCATGGCCATCTGAAACCAATCACGACACAGCATTGTTTGACTTGCTCGAGGGCGAGCGCACGCGACAGGCAACCGGTCTTCAATTGATTGCCAGCGAAAACTTTGCATCGCCCGATGTGATGGCGGCAACTGGTTCGGTTGTGACAAACAAATACAGCGAGGGCTACCCGCAAAAGCGCTACTACGGCGGCAACGCAGTCGTCGACGACATCGAAGCGTTGGCAATTGAAAGAGTCAAAAAGTTGTTCGGTGCCGAACATGCAAATGTTCAGCCACATTCAGGTGCAAGTGCGAACATGGCCGTATATCTGGGGTTGTTGAACCCCGGCGACACCGTGCTTGGGCTGAGCCTTGACCACGGTGGGCACTTGACCCATGGTTCGCCGGTGAATGCGAGTGGCATTTTGTACAAGTTTCATTCGTTCAAAGTTGGCAACGACGAGCGATTGAATTTCGACGAAATTCGCGAACTTGCCGTTGCTCACAAACCAAAGTTGATTGTCGCCGGAACGACTAGTTATCCGCGTCGACTTGAACCAGAGCCCTTCAAGAAGATTGCCGACGAAGTTGGTGCGATGATGATGTTCGACATTGCCCATATTGCAGGTCTCGTGGCAGGTGGTGCACACCCGAACCCCGTTCCGTTCGCCGATGTCGTGACATTCACAACACACAAAACGCTGCGTGGCCCTCGTGGCGGCTGCATTTTGTGTCGCAAAGAACTTGCAACAGTCATCGACAAAGCAGTGTTTCCCGGAAGCCAAGGCGGGCCGCTTGAGCACGCCGTTGCCGCCAAGGCGGTTGCCTTTCACGAAGCGTTGCAGCCGAGCTTCAAAGAATATGCCCACCAAATAGTCAAAAACGCGGCCGCACTTGCGGCGGCGCTTGCCAGCCATGGCTTCAGACTTGTTTCTGGTGGCACCGACACCCACATGATGGTTGTTGATCTGACGCCATTTGATGCCGAACTTACGGGAAAAGAAGCCCAACTCGTGCTCGACTCTGCGGGTATCACGTTGAACAAAAATGCCGTGCCAAATGATCCTCGAAGCCCGTTTGTTACCTCGGGTGTTCGAATTGGCACGCCTTCGGTGACCACCCAGGGCATGCGTGAGCCAGAGATGCCCTTGATAGCCGAATTTATTGTCAATGTTTTGCGCAATAGAAATGACGCTGGCAAAGTTGCCGAGGTTCGAAAACGAGTTGCCGAGTTGTGTGCGAAATTTCCGGTCTATGCAAATCTAAAGGCGAGATAAAAATCATTAGATGAAAGACCTCTCCGGCTATCTGATAGTGGGTGGAGTCGCAGCGGTTGTAACAGCAATTTTCACGCCAGTGGTGGCGATATTTGCGCGCAAGTTTGGTTTTATGGCAACCCCAGACGAACGCCGCAATCACCCAGAGGCAACCCCCGATGTTGGCGGGGTCGCATTTTTCATTGCCTTAGTTGCCGCGGTAGTTGTTGCATGGCAGATGGACAGATTCAACCCGCTTTTTGAGAACAACTCAGAACTTGTTGGCGTTGTGGTCGCTGGGCTTGTTGTTTTTATCTTGGGCTTCATCGACGACATTCACGAAGTATCTGCGCCGATGAAAGTGACGGGGGTAGTCATTGCTGCCGTGGCGTTGATTTGGTTTGGCGTGACGATGATTTATTTTCGCGCACCGTTTGTAGATGTGTTTGTTTTGTCAAGCGATTGGATTCCGTTGTTCACGGTTTTGTGGCTATTGGGCATGACACAGGCGATCAATTTGATCGACGGGTTAGACGGACTCGCTGCCGGTATTGTGGCGATTGCTTCTGCCGCATTTTTTGTTTATAGTCGCAACTTGGGTGTGAATGGTTTGCTGAGCGAGCCAAACATTGGACCGCTGGTAGCCATCATCACGGTCGGCATTTGTGTTGGCTTCTTGCCGTTCAACTTCAACCCAGCCAAAATCTTTATGGGTGACAGTGGTGCGTTGCTGCTCGGTCTGCTTGTGGCTGTTTCAACAAGCGTTGTCGGGGGACGTGCCAACCCAGACACGACAAACATAAGCGGTCAGACATATTTTTTCTTGGCACCGTTGTTTATTCCTTTGCTGGTTTTGGGTGTGCCTATTTTGGACGTGATTTTTGCGATTATTCGACGCACGCGTAGCGGTGTGGGTTTTGCCACTGCCGACACAGGCCACCTGCATCATCGACTAATCAAGCTCGGGCACGGTCCACGACGGGCAGTTGTGATCATGTGGCTATGGACGGCGCTGCTTTCTGGTTTCGTTTTGTATCCGTCGCTTTCTGAGGGACCCACAAACCTTTGGCCGTTCTTGTTCCTTGCCATTGCGTTAGGTGGTTTTACTTTGTTTCACGACAAAGTTTGGTCGCGCAACAGCGACTCGAGTCAATCAGCAAGTTGAAGACTCGCATACTCGGCTAGTCGCACAAGTTCACGAACTGCCCGGTTTGCCTTGTTTGGGGCTTTGCGTCTAGTTTGTATTTCCGTTCACAAGCGTTGGGCAAACTGCCCGTCGCAAAAAAATCGAGGATCAACGTTGAAACTCTTGCCAATTCGTAAGCCGGCGGTGCAAACAACAGTTTCGTCGCACGACTCGCTTGGCCGAGGTGTCGAAATTGCGGTAAGCGTCGGAGTTTTTTTTGCAATTGGTCTCGTCTTAGACAACGCTCTTGGAACTACGCCAATTTTTATGATCGCCTGCAGTTTGTTTTCGGTGTTCGGTAGTTTTGTCCGGCTTTGGTATGTCTACGAGGGCAACATGAAGGTTCAAGAAGTCAAGCGCAAGAACTTGGCCACGAATCACTTTGGCGATGCCAACCTTGAAAAAAGTAGAACATGATGACAATTGACGTTGACACAAAGATTTCAATCTTGTCGATGCGAGATACCGGGCCAGCACCCGAGGCTGCTTTGGCACGCGACATTGTTCGTCGGGGTCTAGTGGTCTCACCAATTTTGCTGAGTGTTTCAAGCGTTGTGTGGGGTGTCAACGGTGCATATTCATGCGCATATGGATTGGCGATTGTTTTCGCAAATTTCGGACTTGCCGCCGCTCTCGTGGCTTATACGGCACGAATTTCTTACGCGTTGATGATGGCTTCGATGATGTTTGGCTATCTCGTGCGCATGGGCTTTGTCGCCGTGGCTGTGTTTGCGGTGCGCAATCTTGGTTGGGTCGAATTGATACCTCTTGGTTTGACGATTATTTTGGCTCATCTGGGTTTGCTGTTCTGGGAGTTGCGATATGTTTCTTTGTCGCTTGCTTATCCGGGGCTCAAACCAAAATCGAAAGAAAAAATCACACCACAAGCTGAAAGCGTTACGAAATGATCATCAACAGTATTTTGTCGTTTGAATTTCCGCCGATCAACGAGTTGTTGCGTTGGCGCGATGTGGTGCCGGGTCTCAACAAAGTTGGTCTGATCGCAATCGCATCGGCATTGATCGGCACGCTGATTTTCTTGTCGGCGGCGCGAAAAGACCCAAAAGTAGCCCCGAAGGGAACTCGCAATCTCGCCGAAGTCAGTGTTGAGTTCATAGAAAACAACATCATCATGCAGACAATGGGTCGCGATGGTTTGGGCTGGACACCGTTTTTGTTGACGTTGTTTTTGTTCGTCTATTTGTGCAATGTGCCGGGCATTATTCCGTTCATCCAGATGCCGGCGACTGCTCGCATGGCCATACCAATGTTTTTGGCATTGCTTGTCTGGGTTATTTTCAACGTTCAGGGCATAAAGCATCAAGGGTTCTTCGCTTATTTCAAGAGCGTGCTGTTTCCGCCTGGTGTGCCAAAAGCGCTCTACATTCTCGTGACACCAATTGAGTTCATTTCGACATTGATCGTTCGCCCGTTTTCGTTGGCAGTGCGACTCTTTGCCAACATGTTGGCGGGTCACTTGTTGCTGGTGATTTTTGCATTGCTCAGCGAGGCGTTGTTTCAGGCGCGCGACAAAATCTTGATTCCGATCGGAGTCTTGCCGTTTTTCATGCTTGTGTTTTTGACGGGCTTCGAAGTGTTGGTCGCATTCTTGCAGGCATATATTTTCACGATTCTCGCGGCGGTTTACATTGCCGGCGCGATTCATCCAGAGCATTAAGTAAGCAATAACAACAGACAGGAGACAAAAAGAAAATGGAAGCACTATCAAAGATCGTCAAGGCGGCCGCTGAAGCCGCAACTGGCGACGAGAAAAATATTGCTGCCGCAGGTTCCGCAGGTTTTGCCTACGGTCTGGCAGCAATCGGACCAGGCATCGGCATCGGACTAATTTTCGCTAGTGCGATCGAGTCGATGGCTCGTCAGCCAGAGGCAGCAGGCATGGTGCGAACCACGATGTTCCTCGGTATCGCTTTCACCGAGGCGCTCGCGCTCATCGGTTTCGTTGTATTCATTCTTCTCAAGTACGCATAAGAGACTTCATGGTCACGGCGTTTGTCAACATCGACTCGGCTTCGCAGGTGCACGTCTATCTAGACGTCGTGTCTGCAGAAACAGGTAGTGAAGAGGGTGCTCCAGTAAGTGCTGGACCAAACCCGATTGCACCCGAAGTCAAAGAGTTGGTGTGGGGTGCGGGTTCGTTCATTGTCTTTTTGTTCTTCATGCGCTTGTTTCTCGTGCCCAAGGTGCGAAAAGGAATGGCGAGCCGTTATGAGGCGATTCAGGCAGACCACGAATACGCATCGGCAACTCGCGATGGTGCAAAAGCTGATGTGGCCCGTTATGAATCGGCTGTGGCCGAAATTCGAAGCGAGGCGGCTCGTCGACTTGAAACGGCACGACAGACGCTTGATAAAGAGCGAACAGAAAAGATTGCCCAGGTGAATGCGCAGATTGCGGCGCGACGCACCGAAGCCGAGGCCGAAGTTGCCGCCGCTCGGGCAAGTGCGCAGAGCCAAATCGTTTCGGCGGTCACCGCTGTCACGACTCGTGCGACCCAGATTGCAGTTGGGGTGTCTCCTGACAACGCAGTGGTCACGCGATCGGTGCAGCAAGCAATGGAAGGAAATCGTTCGTGAATTTATTTTTGACCGTACTGCTGGCCGCCGAAGATCCGAGCCAGACGCACCACTGGCTGTTGCCTGAAACAGCCGAAATTATCTATGGTGGCATCGCTTCATTGATAATTTTTTCCGGGCTTTTCAAGTTTGCAGGGCCAATGGTCAAAAAGTCGATGGCGGCGCGCACAG
>CAYOVI010000023.1:0-19442 GCA_964407365.1 uncultured Ferrithrix sp. | reverse complement strand
GCAACACCCGATTGAATGTCATCGCCGACAAATTGTGTGCGCCAGGATTTCCGAGATATGTGCCGATCGATTCGCGGCCAAAATTATCGATTACCTGACTCAAGCCAGCATTGACCACCTGCCAGGCCTCGGCCCACGATGCTGGCTCATGCACGCCGTTGCGTTTGATCATCGGCTTCAAAAGTCGGTCGGGGTCATTGTGAAGTTGTTTTAACGTGCTGCCCTTAGGACAAATGAAGCCCTTCGAAAAAACGTCTTGCATGTCACCGCGAATATGAGTCACCTGGTTATCTTTCACGGTGATCGCCAAACCACAGCCTGCTTCGCACAGAGGACAAGTGCGAAAAGCAACGTGTTCTGAAGTCACATCAATATCTTGCCCTAATCGAATCGACAATCAGTTATTGCCTGCAACGCCCCATAGGCTGAGCGTCGTGCGCCAGTTACTGCCCGTAGCCAGCGATGCCGTTGATCTGGGCAAGATTTACGGAGTTTCCAGGGTTCGCCAACCAAGTGGGCGACCATCGATTGGGCTTTGCATGGTTATGAGTATCGACGGCTCGACCGTGGTTGAGGGTAGGTCAACGTTGCTTTCTAATTCGACTGACCACAACGTGCTTCTTGCGTTGCGATCGGCCGCCGACACAATCGTCGTAGGGGCTGGCACAGTGCGCGAAGAAATGTACGATGCCCCATCTAAGAAAGGCTTGCGTGTCGGGGTCGTTACGCGCACGGGGAAAATCGACCTGAACACGAACCTCTTCAAAAGTGGTGCGGGCTTTCTTATCATGCCCCAAGACGCAAAAACGCCAGAAACAGACTTCAAATTGGACGTCGTTCGAGCTGGTGTCGGCAGCGTCGATTTACCTGAGGCGATGAAGCAACTGCCCGGCGACTTCATTCAACTTGAAGGCGGTGCTCTATTGAATGCCTCGATGTTTGCCGCAAACCTTGTGGATGAAATTAACTTGACCATCAGCCCAATGGTGACTGGTGCCGACAGCCCGCGGCTGGCCAATGGCGCACCACCATTGCACAGCGACTATCAGGTCGCCCACATTCTTGAAGATGATGGCTTTATGTTCGTGCGCTATTTGCGACGAAAATAATTTGTTGGGCTATTTGCGCGATTCTTTTTCGAGCAACGCCAACTCTCGCTTGAAGTCGGCCACGGCGTCAAAGTTTTTATAAACGCTTACAAATCGCATATAGGTAACCTCGTCGATGCTGCGCAACAAACTCAGCACAGAATGACCAACTTGGTTGCTAGTCACGTCGTCGCCCGTGAGGCGCATGTCGTCTTCGACGCGCTCGGCGATTTCTATCAAGACCGAATCTTCAACCGGTCGACCCTTGGCCGCTGATTGCAGACCACGGATAATTTTTGCACGGTCAAACAACTCTTTGTCGCCAGATCGCTTGATCACATAAAGCGGCACTTCTTCGAGGCGCTCATAAGTCGTGAAACGATGACCGCATTTGAGACAGGAACGACGCCGGCGAATTGAGCTGCCTTCTTCAGAGACGCGCGAGTCGATGACTTTGGTGTCTTCGCACTGACAACTGACGCATCTCACCCAAGCAACATTACTCACTTGGGCAAAACCAACTCAGGGGATGCGAACGAGTTGCCCCGGGGTTATTTGGTCGCCGTTCATCAACACCAATTGATCGACTATTTCGGTGATGTTGCTGTTTGGGGCGATGCGCTGTGCAATCGCCCAAAGGGTGTCGCCAGATTCGGCGACGACAAATTTTGGCGTCGACAAATTTTCGACGGTTGGCTCGTTGGCTGCCGCGCTCTTATCGAGAAGAGCGAAACTAGCCGTCAGCGCCATTAGCGCAAGCCCGAGCGAAACCATCGCTCGACGGCGACGATAAACCGGTGCCATGTTGCGACGGCTGACCACTGCCACTGGAAAGTTGTTGATTGCTATTGCCATGACTTGCCTCTTTCGGGGTTTTGGGGGCTAATGGGTTTTGGGTCTGAAATTCCGCCTATTTTCACCATAGCGAACGGGTGTTCGCAATACAACCCATTTTACGAACATTTGTTCTCCGAACAGGTGTTTGACTTTGGGGGCGAACGGGCGTACGCTTTATTTATGAGCCCAAACAGCGACCCCACCCCAATAAATGCCGCCCAGGCCAAATCAAGCACCCTGACAGAGCGCCAGCGAGGCATTCTCGATTTCATCGTGGCAAACATGCGCGAGCGTGGTTATCCACCTTCGGTGCGCGAGATCGGCGAGGCAGTGGGTCTAAGCAGCTCGGCCACCGTTCATAACCACTTGGCAGCGCTTCAAAAATTGGGTTACTTGCGACGCGACCCGACTAAACCTCGCGCAATCGAAGTGCGCTATGAAGCCTCGAGTGGCGTAGCAATGGAACACCGACCAACAAAGCACGTGCCCCTAGTTGGCGATGTGGCCGCCGGAGTAAATGTGCTGGCTCAAGAAAATGTCGAAGAACTTGTTCCCCTGCCGATGGACTTCACCGGTGACGGAGAGTTGTTCATGTTGCGCGTGCGCGGCGACTCGATGATCGACGCGGGCATCTTGAACGGCGACTTCGTTGTCTGCAACGCGCAATCTTCGGCAAACAACGGTGACATAGTCATCGCCGGCATTCCAGGCGACGAAGCAACCATCAAAACATTTTCGCGCAGTGGCAATCGCATCACGCTGACCCCGTCAAACTCGTCGATGAAGCCAATGGTATTTGCGAGCGACGAAGTTGTTGTCTACGGCAAACTTGTGACAGTTTTGCGTCGTCTCTAAAAATTTGTCGAACACCTCACGGCTCGACAATCGGAAAGCCGGTTGAAAAATTATCAAGATTGGCGAAAACGGTCATGATCGCCGTTGCATCACCTTCGATGACTATCGCACCTTTTTTGATCTCTTCGACAAATGTTGTCGTCTGAGCTATCACCTCAAGAAACAAATCGCGCGAAAGGCTTACGGTTGTCAAAGCCATTTTGTCGTGATGACCTTGCGTTGCATAAAGCGTTCGATTCGACACACCGAGGGTCCACTTTTCATCAGCCGAGTTGACAAGATCGGTAAATTTCCAGTTGATGGAAAGACTTACTCCCCCTAGATTCTCTGAAATTAGGCGCACAGCCATGGTGTCGAACACCTGCTCGATTGTCATTGCTTTGATCAAACTACGCGCACGCACGCGGGCCTCTGTCCGCGCGGGCGGACCATTTCGCAACTCTTGAGCGCCCATCAAATATGCGTTGCGAAAAGTTGCCGACTCAGATTGATAACCCAATTGCTCGAGTGCATCAGCCTGCAGCGCCCGTGCACGTTGATTGCCTGGCTCGGCAAAGACTGCATGATTGACAAGCTCAGCAACCCAACGATATTCGCCTGCATCAAAAGACTTCTGTGCGACCTCCAATAGCGAGTCGATGCCGCCGGCAAGTTCGAGATATTTCTCTCCCGCGCGCGTCGGCGAAAGTTTGTTGAGATTGGCCGGGTTGCCGTCATACCAACTCAAATAGCGTTGATAAACGGCCTTGACGTTGTGTATCAGATCACCATAAAAACCCCTCGTGTGTTCGTGAGCCAAAAACTCGTCGGGCAAAACCAAAAATTCGGCAATTTCAAGTGCCGTCATGCCATGGTTGGCATGACGCATAGTCTGATCGTGAATCCACCGATAAAGATCGCGTTGCAATATCAAAAAATCACGCACATCTTGACGCCCCCAGCGCGGCCACGAATGTGAAGTGAATAGCACGTCAGTTTCATCGGCAAAAAGTTCGATGCTCTCGTTGATATATTTCGACCAGTTCAAAGCGTTGCGCACCAGTGCGCCACGAATCGGCACCAAATTGTGCATGGTGTGCGAGCAGTTTTCGGCCATGCAAAGCCAGCCGCATTCGGGAAAGAAGAAATTCATTTCTGCTGGTGCTTCGGTTTCAGGCGTAAGTTGAAAAACGATTCGGACTCCATCTACCACGAGCTCTTCACCCGTGTATGTGATATTGCGAGTTGGCACCAACAATGACGGCGCTGCAGTCGGCACTGAATTGCCGAGTCCACTGTCGATGTGGCCTTGCGGACCGGGTGGCAAAAGCGGCCCAAACTGATAGACAGCGCGACGACTCATCGCCACGCCAGCAATCACGTTTTCAGCAATTGCCTCGTGCAGAAAACCCTCGGGGGCAATTATTTGACACCTGCCAGTTTCGACGTCTGACCTAGAGGTGACTCCAAGCACGCCCCCAAAGTGGTCGGCGTGCGAATGCGTATAAATCACGGCCGTCACTGGTCGGTGCTCAACGTGTTGAGTCAACAATTCAATGGATGCTTTGGCCGTGCTGTCGGCAGTCAGCGGATCAATGACGATCCAACCCGTTTTCCCTCGAACGAACGTGATATTTGAAATGTCGTAGCCTCGTACTTGCCAAACATTTGGTGCGACCTCGAACAATCCGTGGTGCGCATTGAGGGTGGCATGGCGCCACAAGTGCGGGTTCACAGTTTCGGGGCATTCTCGCCCATCGCGCAAAAATTCATAGGCGCCCGTGTCAATGACTTTTCGACCCAGTTCGTCAGTGATCATTGGCTCGTTGCGCGCCGCAATGAACCCACGTCGCACCCGCTCTAAATCTTGCGGGTCGAATTGACGATCTATCGGGGGCTTGTTGGCATTTCGCGTCGTGATAGACGCCTGCTTGGGTCTGAATTCGTCACTTTTCATCGGATCAAATCGAATCAGGTGGAAAATTTGCACCACGCGGTATCGGAAAATATTTGTGGTGAAACTGACCTGTGATTTCAAAAATTGCAGTGCCCTTTGCACCGTCAGATGTTTCGACTTGCATCTCGCTCAAACCCCCACCCAGAACATTGTCCGAACGATTTGCTATCTGGCTATATCGCTGGGCCCAACGCCCGGTGGCTTCGACGCTGATTTTGCGACCGCCTTGCAACGTGAATGCGACGGTGCCAGCCAAACCAGCAACGTCGTCACCAAATTTTTCGTAACTCACCGGCGAGCCCGCAGAGTTCAACCAGTGCAGGTCGTGCTGAAAATCGATCACAGGTATTGGTTCGCCACCGTCGGCCGGGGCAAAACATCCATCGGTGTAGACGCGCGCACCATTGGCATATTCCCAGTGCCAAACGCTGACCATACCCTCTTCGAGCTGAATTGGCATCCACATCCACAACGGGCATCGGCTATGTGCACGCACACCCCAAGAGTGATCGCGTTGACCCCACCAGTTGTCAACCTTGCACGTTTTACCCTTGTGGGTGTAATAGCCGCTGTATGAACCGCTTTGAAACATATGCGACTGATCCCAGATAATTTCATATCTTGCCTTCATCGTGCCGCGACGCAATTGGTATGGAAGCGTTCTCGCTGTGAAAGTAATATCAAAGCTCACGGGTGTTTGATCGCTTGGCTCGGCCAAAAGACGAATCTTCTTTAATGGCTCAAGAACTTCAATCGTTATTGGCCCGACGCGAAAGTCGTCTTGATCGCCGTCAACGGATCGCACGTGTCGGGCAATGATTGGTGCATCACCGACGCGTCCGAGTTGCAAAGAATCCATCTCCTTGCGGGACGGAAAGTGGGCCAAAGTCAAGATCAACACGTCGCCTGGCTTTTCACGTTCGTGCATTATGAAAAACAAGCTCTCGCGCCAGTCAGGGTGGAAGTGCAAAACATTCGGAAATGGCTCAGGTATTTGGTGAGCAAATCTTTCGTCAAGAGCGGTGAATTTTGCCATGTGAAATGCTCGTAACGGTCAGATGAACAGTTTTTCGGTTTCGAGATCGAGCATTTGTCGACCATGACGCATCGCCATAGCCGCAAACATTGCATCGCCACGATTGGTTTGTTTTACAAGCACCGATGCGACGATAGCCATTATGTAGCCAGAAGTGCCAAACAGCCGATACTGCGACCAGACCTCATCAAATGAAACGGCAATTTGCTGGTTGTTTAGAAGTTTGCAATAGTCAGCGACCAAAGTCTTTTCAAATTGGCGACGATCCTCGAGGGTAAAACTCGCGCCGACAAAATATCCGAGGTCGCTAACCCCAGGCATCGCCCCAACGGTTTGCCAGTCCACGACTTTTACGCCAATGCCATTCGATTTTTGCGAAAACAAAAGATTGTCAAGACGAAAATCGCGATGCGAGACAGTAAGCACGTCTGGAAAAGCCCGGTAATAACTATCGATGTTCGACACCAGTCGCTCACCAAGACTGATTATCTCGTCGTCAACTTTGCCCGTGAACCGCTCTGCAAAACTTGAAAACATCGTGCGCAAAAGTTGGGCCGTGGCATTGGCGGTGGCAAGCGAGTGTTTTGGCAACCAGCTGAAGCCGTTTAGCTTTGCCGAGCCCCACATTGGACCATGAAGCTTGACAAGTTGCGCGATTGCACCTTGGGCTTGCTCGATTGTCGCACCGGCGATTTGGTCGCCCTGAACAGCATCTTTGATGTCTTCAAGCACCAGCACAAAGTCGTCGCTAGTCGTGTCATAACTAACGTGAAAGCACTTTGGGGTATCAACCTCCAGTTTGCTGCACAAACCAGAATAAAAACTCGTCTCTAGTTCGTAACAACGTGTCGCTCGCGATGCATTACGACTGCTTTCGTTTTGTGATGGCACCTTGACTACGACGCTTTCGATTTTTGAATCGCCATCTAATGCAAATTTGACTCGATAACTCTCTGCCATTTGGCCCGTGCCGATAGGCGAAATTTCTTCGATTACCAAACTTGATTTACCAGAAATATGTTTCAACGCGTGCGATAAATATTCAGCGGTGATTCCCCTGTGTGAAGAGATTGCAGACATCGGCAAAACCTTAGAATATGGCAATGAATTTATTCAAAGTTGTGGCGCTTGCCGAGCACCCACAACATTGGCAGATTGCAGCTGAATGGTCATTTGACGCATGGCACCACGAGTTTCCAAGTGACACCGTTCAAACATATTTGGATCAATACAAACTCGCCGCTACCAAACCCGAGACGTTGATTGAGATATATGCAGCAGTCGACCTAAAAGACAATTTGCTCGGCGTGGCCACGCTTGTCGACGACGACGAGTTGCCAGACGCCCAAGAACCTGGGCCATGGCTCGCCGCAGTATTCGTCAGACCAGAAGCGCGAAATTTAGGTGCAGGTTCGGCACTCGTGGCGCGTGCGACCAGTCGGGCAAAAGAGTTGGGCTACGAGAAATTGTTTTTATACACCGAGCATGCCCAGGCTTGGTATGAACCAAAAGGCTGGGTCAAAGTTAGAGACACTGTTTTTTTGGGGCTGCGTCACACTGTGATGCAACTGCAACTTAGCGCTTGAAGGCCCAGCGCACCTCAACTGTGACCGACACCTCTTGGGTGCCCAGGTCGACAACTGTCTTTGTAGATTCAAGCGAGTCACTTGCCCCCACATTTCGCAACCACGGCTGAGGCGAAACGACCGCACTCGAGAATTCTCGCACTGAAATAACATCGCCCAATTCGACGTCGAGCAAGTCTGCATAGTCATCAGCTTTCTCTTTTGCGATTTCGATCGCATTCTCGCGGGCTTGTTCGAGCGCATCTGTCGTGTCGAGCAATATTGGCGTGAGCGTATCAATGGTCAAATCTGTGCCCACACGCAACACGACGGCATCTACAACCGAACCTGCGTTCTCGGTGTCGCGCAGAGTAATTGCAAACGACTGAGTGGCCCGAAAGCCGACCAATGTTTGCTTACCCTCGGGCGAATATGAATATTCGGGATAAATGCTCAGGTTCTGGGTGGCGATATCTTTTTTGTCAATTTTTGACGCATCGAGGGCTTCGCGAGCCTGATTGGCCAACACATTTGCGCGTTCACTTGCCGCCTTGCTGGTTGACTCGACGGCAAAAACTGAAAAATTAAATTGCACCCCGTCGGGCACCACTTTGACCGAACCCGTTGCGTCAAGAGTCACGCCATTTTCGGTCACCGCTGGCACATTGTAAGTGTCACCCCCGACGTCGATGCCGCAACTCGCCAAAAGACCCGCTGCAACAAGACCTAAAAACAAAATTTTCGAATTTTTCAAGATGCCCAAGTTTACTTGCCTGAAAGTCGTGAAGCGACCAAGCTGATTCGGTCATCGGGCTGAACAACTGCAACACGAACATTGTTAGCACCACCCGCGCCATAAAAATCACCAGGGCTCACAAGCGCACCGCCATCGGAGGCGATTTGCTCGGCAAATTTCCAACCGTCTTTGGCGTCAAACCAAAGATAAAAACCTCCGCTAGGCAAGCTGATTTCTAATCCAGACCATTTCGAGATCACTGTCGCCAGGCTCTCAAGTCTGCGCTGATAAATATTGCGTTGCTTCAATACGTGATCATCATCGTTCAATGCCACGACAGCGGCTGCCTGGGTTGGGCCCGGCACGAGCATGCCGACATGCTTGCGAACCTCTTTCAAATAATTGACGATGTCTTTGTCGCCAGCATAAAAACCAACGCGCACACCAGCCATGTTCGATCGCTTAGACAGCGAATGAAGAGCAACGACCCCATCTGTTGCGTGCTGGAGAATCGACTCTGGTTTACCAGCCCACGTAAATTCGACATAGCACTCGTCACTAAAAACGGGCACACCATTTTTTCGACCCCAGTCAGCGACGGTCTTCAAATCGTCCAATGCGCCAGTTGGGTTGTTCGGCGAGTTCGTCCAGATCATAAGGGCGCGTTTTATGTCGGTGTCCGCGATTTTTGCGACATCAAGACCCCCCGTCGCGGTCATCGGCACCGCAACTGGACGGCAACCAGCAAGAATCGCGCCCATCTCATAGGTCGGATACGAGACGGCAGGAAACAAAACGGTGTCGCGGTCTGGTGTTCGCAACTTCATATATTGGGGCGTGGTCGCGACAAACTCTTTGCTGCCAATACAGGCCGCAATCTGCGAAATTGCTATTGAGACATCGAACCTGCGACGCATCCAACCTTGGGCCGCAACGCGCAGCGCCTCTGAACCGATGCTGGGTGGGTAACCACGCTCAGTGTTAGAACCAGACAGTGCTGCAACGACACTTGGCATTGGCGCGTCGCATGGCGTGCCGATTGAAAGATCGACCAGACCGCCCTTAAATTTTTCGGCAAGACCCTTGAATTTGTCGAGCCTGTCATATGGATACGGTGGCGGAACAAAACCCGTTGTCATTGCTTGACCAAAAATTCACTTAATCGACCTGCACTTGCGTCTGCTAATCGCGCCCTCACCCGCATGCCCATATCTTCATTTGCTGTCGACACGACTTCGCCCTCTCGATGCACTGTGGCGACGATATCGCCTCTGTCATAGGGTATTAACAATTCGATCACCGTAGTGAGAGCACGCATTCGGTCACCAATTGCCAAAAGCAGATCGTTTAGACCCTCGCCTGTCTTTGCTGAAAACCCAACCGAACCTGGATTCTCATAAACAAGCCGCTTTGCCTGGTCAGAGTCGAGATCTGATTTGTTGACGACCAACAACTCGGGCAGGTTTTGGGCGCCAATTTCTGCGAGCACCTCGCGCACCGCAGCTATTTGTCCGTTTGGGTCTGCCGCAGATGCATCGACTACGTGCAACAACAAATCACTGTTAACCGCAACTTCGAGAGTGCTCTTGAAAGCCTCGATCAAACCGTGTGGAAGCCGTCGGACGAAACCTACCGTGTCAGAAAGCAAGACGGGTTCACCACCGGGCAATGCGAGACGACGTGTAGTCGGGTCGAGTGTGGCGAACAACCTATTTTCAACCAGCACACCCGCGCTCGTCAAACGATTGAGCAACGACGACTTGCCTGCGTTGGTGTAACCAACTATCGCCACCGAACCAAGACCACTGCGTTCGCGACCCTTGCGTTGTTCGTGTCTGGTCTTTTGCAGATTGTCTAGTTCGCGATCTAGTCGACTGATGCGCTCACCGATTCGCCGACGATCGACTTCAAGTTTTGTTTCACCTGGCCCTCGGGTGCCAATGCCACCGGCCTGCTGAGACAACCCGGCTTTGGCGCCGCGTCTAACCCGCGGCAGACGATAACGCAACAAAGCCAACTCGACTTGGGCCTTGCCTTCAAGGGTGTGGGCGTTCTGGGCAAAAATATCCAGAATCACAGCCGTGCGATCGAGGGCCGTGCGACCCAAAAGTTTTTCTAGATTGAATTGCTGGGCTGGAGAAAGTTCGTTGTCGAACACGACTGTATCTGAGTCGAGAGCAAGACAAAGCTCTTTGAGTTCTTCGGCTTTGCCCTTGCCGATGTAAAAAGTGCTGTCTGGTGCGGCGCGACGCTGAGTGATGCGAGCCACCTCATCAGCCCCTGCGGTGTCGATCAATTGCGCCAGTTCGTCTAAAGACTCTTGGGTTTGTTCGTCGCTGCAATCGGGCAACGTGACGGCCACCAAAATGATTCGCTCGCGTATGCCACGCGAGATGAGAGTTTGGCCGAGCGCCTCTTGATATGGGGTGTTCACAAACTCAACTCGAGATTGTGGCGCGAAAGATACTGGGCAGACCCAATCAATGTCACATGCCCTGGACGCGGATTATCGAGTCGAACGCTCGCGTCGCCACCTGGTTGATGCACCAAGACCTCACGAACAGAAGCGGGTACCAAGCCCCATTTGCTGGCCGCCCACGCACTGACACACGCCCCCGTGCCACATGCCTGCGTGATGCCAGCACCGCGCTCGTGCACCCGCATCGTGATTGCGTTGCTTTCAGGACCAGGCTCGACTATCTCGAGATTTATCTGGGGCACTTTGCGACCGATCTCCAACAAGTTGACGACGCTCACATCTTCGACACCTACGACAGCATGCGGATTGCCGATCGACAGGTGCATCACTGGTCGATTCGGGTCGCTACCGACGTCGGACCAATTTTGAGGAGGCTCGATCTCAGTAATCTGCCCCATGTCGACACTGGCTCGAACAAGTTCGTGTGATACGGGCTCGACATCGACAACACGATCGCCAACATCTGTTGCAACCGAATAAGTCACCGCTGTCTGGTGACCGTCGGCGTCAAAGGCGGCCTGGGCCAAGCAGCGAATGCCATTGCCACTCATCTCTGCGCGCGAACCATCTTGATTGAAAAGCTGCATCGCAAGATTGAATTCACTTTTGCGAGACAAAAGCAGCAAGCCGTCGGCGCCCACGCCGCTTTCGCGATTGCACCAAGTTTTGGCCACATTCGACCAGTCAATATTTCGAGAATCTATATCTGGCGCATTCAATTGACCCAAATTGAGCACCAAAAAATCATTGCCAAGACCGTGGTGCTTTGTGACGACAACCTGCATGACTATCTCTGTCTAGCGTAAGTGCTGGGCGATTATCGGCATAATTTCGCCAACCGGATCTTGGTCGATTGAAATCCACTTGATGCGAGGATCTCGCCTAAACCAACGCTCTTGACGCACCGCAAATTGCCGAGTGTGAGTGATGGTGTCGGCAATGGCTTGGTCGAGACTCGTCTTGCCCTCAAGATGAAGCAACAACTCTTTATAACCCAACGCTTGACTAGCGGTGCGTGAAAGACCATTTTTTGAATTGCATAGTGATTCAACTTCGGCGAGAAACCCGTCGTTCATCATCGCGTAAACGCGATCTGCCACTCTTTGGGCCAAAACCTCTCTGTCCCACCGCAGACCTATTTGAATAATTCCATTTTCGGGATACGCCCCCGTGCCTGGTCCGAAACTGCTGAAGGGTTGCTGACTGCCGATGCAAACCTCGAGTGCGCGAATAATACGACGACGATTCGATCGCTCTATTTTTTTGACCGCTACTGGGTCTAGGTCGGCAAGTCGATCAAAAAGTTTTGACGTGTCCGGCTCTTGGTCTAGTTCCTCACGAATTTCAGTGAATTCGCCCGGCAACATTAAGTCGTCGATCACCGCCGTGAGATAGAGACCAGTGCCAGCGACCAAAATCGCCCTGCCACCCGATGAGTCGATGCCAAAAAGTGATTCGACCGCGTTCTTTTTAAATTCGGCAACTGTGAAACGCTCGTGGCTGTCGACCAAATCGAGGCAGTGGTGTGGCAAAAGTTGCTGATCTTGTTTAGTTGGTTTCGCCGTGCCGATGTTCATGTCGCGGTAAACCTGCATCGCATCGACTGCCACTATGTGAATCGGGCTCGCAACGTTCGTCTCGGCTTGCCCAACTGCCATCGCAACTGCCGATTTGCCACTTGCAGTTGGGCCGACGATCACGATCGGCTTGCGTTTGAGGCTGCTGATCATGAGGTTTTAGAAATGCCGAATTTAATTTGTGCTCGAAACAGCCAAGCGCACTTTATGTTTTGGCGCCTCGCCAACTTCGAGCAAACGACCCGACAGATGAAAGCGCGCAGCACCAGTGACCTCAACTTTGGCAAATGTGCCGACCCGCAAGGCCTGTGGTGACGAAAAGTGAACCAACTTGTTCTGGCGGGTGCGACCAGTGGTCAACTCTGGGTGCTTTTTGCTCATGCCTTCGACGACCACTTCTTCCGTTAGACCGATGCGCTCGCGATGTTTAATCACCGCTGAATGATCGAGCACTATCTTCAAACGCTCGTATCGTTCGACTGCGACGGCTGGATCAATGAATTGGTCAACCATCTTTGCGGCTTGGGTGCCTGCACGCGGCGAAAATATAAACGAGTAAGCCGAATCAAAACAAGCCTCGGCACAAACCTCGACGGTACGCATAAAGTCCTCTTCGGTTTCTCCTGGAAAGCCAACTATCACATCGGTGGTCACCGCTAAATCGGCGATCATTTCTCGGGCTTGCGCAAGACGTTTTAGATATCGCTCGGCCGTATAACCACGATGCATCAGCGCCAAAACATTGTCAGAGCCAGATTGCAAAGGGTAATGAAGGTGCTCAACGACACTTGGTGTCTCGGCCATTGCCAACAAAGTGTCTTCTCGCATGTCTTTTGGGTGCGGACTCATGAATCGAACCCTCGAGATGCCCGACACCGCACCGACACTGCGCAACAGTTCTGCAAATTGTGGTCGTGGCTTGACCGAAATATCGCCGGCTGCCCGTGCCGAAATTGAAAGATCTCGCCCATAACTATTTACATTTTGACCGATCAGAGAAATTTGAGTCACACCGCTGCGAGCCAGCGATTCGACCTCTGCCAAGATGTCTGACTGGGGTCGCGAAATTTCTTTGCCACGCACCGCCGGGACGATGCAATAGGCACAGGTGTTGTCGCAACCGATTTGAATCGTCACCCACGCGTTATATGAAACTTCACGTCGCATCGGCAATGCACTCGGAAACAAGGTGTGATCGTCGATCACGGCCTCTTCTAAAATTTCGGTGACAGGTTTGCCATTTCTTGTCTGATCAAGCAGCTCAGCTGCGCGGTGCACATTGTGGGTGCCGATCACCACATCGACATATGGCGCGCGCTTGCGAATCGCATCTCGATCTTTTTGGGCAAGACAACCAGCCACCAAAATCTGTCGGTCGTCTTTTTGAGTCTTCCAGTTTTTCAACTGGCTGAGCGTGCCATAAAACTTGTCGTCGGCGTTTTCGCGAATGCAACAGGTATTAAGAACGACCACGTCGGCTTGCCCAAGGCCGTCGACATGGGTCATGCCGTCTGATTCGAGCAACCCAGCCAACCGCTCAGAATCGTGCTCGTTCATTTGGCACCCAAAAGTGCGCACGAAATAGTTGCGGGTCACGACCTCACTATTTTATAGGCGCTATATCTGGGCTCTTTGGGCGAAATGACCAGAGACCTTTCGCCAATTAGTGACGAAAGGTCGCTAAGACCAAAGTTTTAGAGTTCGATTGGTTCGTCGTCTTTGGCAGTGAAAGCTTTCTTTGGTGCTTTTTCTGCCGTCGGTTTAGCCGCAGTCGCTTTTGCCGCTGCGGCAGCCACCGAGTCGGACGATGTTTCAACACTTGGCATTGACTGCTGACGCACCCGATCGGCCATTTGCACCATGATCTCGGCGTTTTCAGCCAAGAACTGCTTGGCGTTCTCTCGACCTTGACCAAGTTGCTCGCCGTCATATGTAAACCACGCACCAGATTTTTTGGCGATGCCCATTTCGACGGCCATGTCAAGCACGGCTCCTTCACGGCTAATGCCTTTGCCATACATGATGTCAAATTCTGCTTGTTTGAACGGTGGCGAAACTTTGTTTTTTACAACTTTTACTCTCGTGCGTGAACCCACGACTTCGACGCCATCTTTGATTGTTTCTATGCGACGAATATCGATGCGAACCGATGAATAAAACTTGAGTGCACGACCACCAGGTGTCGTTTCGGGTGAACCGAACATGACGCCGATTTTTTCGCGCAGCTGGTTGATGAAAATAGCCACCGTGTTTGACTTGTTCAAGTTTGCTGTGAGTTTTCGCATCGCTTGGCTCATAAGTCGGGCTTGCAGACCCATGTGGCTATCGCCCATCTCGCCTTCGATTTCTGCTCGTGGGGTGAGAGCAGCAACCGAGTCGATGACGACAACATCGAGTGCACCTGAGCGCACCAACATGTCGACGATTTCGAGTGCTTGCTCGCCGGTGTCTGGCTGAGAGATCAACAGGTTGTCAGTGTCGACACCGATTGATTTTGCATAAACGGGGTCCATTGCGTGCTCGGCATCGACATATGCACAAATGCCACCGTTACGTTGGGCCTCGGCGACAACATGCATCGCCAAGGTTGACTTGCCCGATGACTCTGGGCCAAAAATTTCGACTATGCGGCCGCGGGGCAAACCACCAATGCCAAGTGCGATATCAAGAGGCAATGCACCAGTTGGGATGAAATCGATACCCAAATTTTGCTTTTCGCCCATGCGCATGATCGACCCTTTGCCGAACTGCTTATCAATGGCCCCCAGGGCTACTTCAAGTGCTTTATCTTTTTCTGTGCTCATAATTGATGCCTTTCATTTGCTTGTGTTGAGAACTTGGCACCCTAGGTAAGGGGTGTTGCAGGCAACCCTACACACGAACAGATGTTCGGTCAAGCACTATAAGACCCATATAAAATAAGCCTTTTAGCCGTTCGCTATGGGTACTGAGCTATTTAGTAGTTTCGGCCGTTTCGCCAGCACTGAGCGGTCGCATTATTAAATCGATTGCCAACCAAGTCGTGTATGAAATCGGATAACCGAATATGCCAACTATCAAAGTCGTGGCGACAGTCGAAATCAAAATCGGAACAATTGCAAGGTTCGGGTATGTGATCAACACGCCGATCACCAAAGTCAAAATCAACGCACCTCCGGTAAGAATAAAACTTATTGCCAGCGCACCGAGCATGAAACCTTCGAGGTTGCGTTGCCAAACTAGGTTGCAGCCGCGGCAATTTTTTTGCGTGCGAAACCACGAAACAAAAAATGCCCCGCGTGTGGCGCAGTGCGGACAGCGCCTAGTCAATCCTCTAAAAATCATGCGCAAGTTCGACTGCAAAGGCGATTTCTTCGCCACGAAGTTTTTTTAATTCAAGAGTTCGTTGACGAACTCTTGAAAAATATTTGCGTAATTGAGCGTCTCAACCTCGCCATGCAGAATCGAAATCAACCATTGCTCATCGAGACCAGGTGGCAAAAGAATGCCTCGGTTGATGCCGTGAATCCACTGTGCATAGGCCAAGTCAAAATCTGTTGCTTTATAGTCACGATAATTTTCAATCGGTTCACGCGACCAAGTTATGCAACCCTTGGCGCCAAATTGCACGACGTTTGCTTCGAGACCTGCGCGATCAATCACTTCCGTGCATGCATTGACGAGTTTCGTGTTTAGATCAATTGCACTTTGCGTGGCTTCAGGGGTGCAGACCTGGCTCAACACTGCTTTTGCCGCGGCCATGCACAACGGATTGCCGTTATAGGTGCCAAGGTGCACGACTTGACCATTGGTGATCGTGTCCATATATTCGCGCTTGCCACCAAATGCACCGAGTGGTAGACCGCCACCAATTGACTTGGCGAGTGCGACAAGATCAGGTGTCACTCCAAGAGCATTTGTCGCCCCACCCCAGCCAGATGTTATGCCCGTTTTTACTTCGTCAAAAACTAATAATGTGCCGTAGCGCTGGGTGATCTCACGCACTGCCTGCAGATATCCGGGCAGTGGTTTGCAAATGCCGATGTTTTGCATCACTGGTTCGACGATGAAACACGCCACGTCACCGCCGCGCAAGATCTCTTCGAGTGCCTCGGGGTCATTGAATGGCACTACGAGCGTAGTTTTGAGCGTGTCGGCGGTGATACCCGCACTTGATGGCACAGAGTTTGGCTTGCGTGCCGGACCAGCCACCGCAATTGGTGGTTTCATCGAAACCATCACTTCGTCGTGGTGGCCGTGATAGCCACCTTCGACTTTGACGATTTTGTCGCGGCCAGTTGCAGCTCGAGCGACACGAATCGCATCCATCGTGGCTTCGGTACCCGAGTTAGTGAACCGCCACATTGGTAAGCCATATCTCTGGGCGAGCATCTCGGCGACCTCGGCATTGTCGGGGCAAGGCGTCACGAAAAGGGTGCCTTTTTCGAGTTGCTTGTCGATGGCCTGGCGCACGAGCGGGTGCACGTGGCCGGCGAAAAGGGCCCCAAAGCCCATGTCAAAGTCGGTGTAGCGATTTCCGTCTACGTCTTGCATCGAAGAGTTGCTGGCCGAGGCAATGACGATCGGATACGGATCATATGCCTGAAAACTCGACGGCACGCCAAGAGGCAAACTCTTGCGAGCTCGGGCATTGGCTTGCTGCGAACCCTTTGTGCGCTCGGCATAAAGCGCCAGCTCTCGGGTTGTGATCTCCCTTGCACGCTGTGCAAGTGGTGAAAACAGCGTGGAATCCATCGCTGTCATGGCTATCAACTCCAATGTTTAGACGCCTTCAGTGTAGCCGCAGCCTTTAAACGATTGAACGCAGAAACCTCAATGCCTGCTTGGGTTTTGCGGCAATCATTGTTTGCAATTTATTAACTTGCGTTGGGTCGCTGGCCAATGTGTGGCACACTGAATTGTTCGTGGTGGGCGTAGCTCAGTTGGCTAGAGCGCCAGGTTGTGGTCCTGGAGGTCGCGGGTTCAAGCCCCGTCGTCCACCCCAACAAATTTTGCCGACGGTTTTGGCTCTGCACCAGATCGGCGGAGATTTTTCACGTTTCAGATTTTTGGATTAATGAATTAGAGTATCGAGGCGTTATCGCTCCTCTAGCTCAGTTGGTAGAGCAACGGACTCTTAATCCGCAGGTCCTGGGTTCAAATCCCAGGGGGAGCACGAAATGAACGTAGTCGTCGTGCTCGGTCACCCGAGTGCCGACAGTTTTTGCGCCTCAATCTTTGACTCGATCGTTGGTGCCCTAAATGATCAAGGCACGCATCGCGTCACACCGATACGTCTGGCTGAAGAACAGTTCACAACGGCGATGTCGGCAAGCGAGCGCCTGGCCTATGAAACCTCGACACCTCTCATAAGCGACCAGACCCGTCGTCACGGCGAATTATTGAAACAAGCCGATGCCATCGTGTTTGTCTATCCGACCTGGTGGTCGGGCCTGCCGGCACAACTCAAGGGTTGGCTTGAGAGAGTATTCGTTTTAAATGTCGCGTTTCGATTCAACGAAAGAGGCAAGATTCGCCCCAACTTGCAAAACATAAGACATATCATCGGCGTTAGCACCTATGGTTCACCCTGGCGCTACGTGAAACTGATCAACGACAATGGTCGGCGCACACTTACTCGTGCAATTCGCACGTCGACTGGTCTTGGCGCTCGCACGATGTGGTTTGGTCTTTATGCCCTAGACACTTGCACTTTTCGTGATCGCGAACAGTTTGCAAAAAAGGTCACGCAGAAGGTCGTCAAGCGCCTCGGCCAAGGCAGCTCTCTAAAGTGAAAACGTTGGTCGTCTACGCCCACCCAGTTGAGGGCTCGTTCAACAGCGCCGTACGCGATGCCGTGGTGACAACTTTGTCGGCCGATCGCCACGAGGTACGTTTGCGCGACTTATATGCCGAAAACTTCGACCCATTTTTGAGCCCAACTGAACGAGCACTGCACCACACCCCGCCGACGACTCGGCCCGAATTGGCCCGAGATGTCGAAGATCTGCGTTGGTGCGAAGCGATCGTATTTGTTTATCCCACTTGGTGGTCGGGTTTGCCGGCGATGCTCAAAGGTTGGATCGACCGCACGTGGATGAACGAAGTCGCGTGGGTCTTGCCCGATGGCGCAAATACGATTCGCCCTCGCCTGACCAACATCAGGCGACTCGTTGCGGTCACGACTCACGGCTCGTCGAAACTTGTCAATGCTCTGCAGGGTGAGCCTGGCAAACGCACGATTTCGCGGTCGATTCGCGTGATGTGCAGCAAACGGTGTCGTGCTAGATGGCTCGCGTTTTACGGTCTTGACAAATCTCGCCCCACCGACCGCCAAAAACATCTCGACACAATCGGTCAACGAGTCTCCCGCGCCCTGCGGTGACACTTACAGTTGATCAGGCGTCTTATTAATCCAACTTCCTCGCTTATTTTGAGTAAGGCGGGCGGTGCCGACCGGTCGGCACAAATCTGATCGATTGAAATTTGATTTGTGAACCAAGTCTTTGTGGAAAACCACACAGTCTCCTGGTTCGAGAACGCAGTGAACTTCAGGAAATTTAGCCCGAATGTCGTCAATATCAGTTGGAATCAAATTGGTGTAAGCATTTTTGCTTGAACGTTTTTTCTCGAACGAGACTGTCCCGATTGTGTGACTACCAACCAGCACTGACATCGTTCCATTCTTTTGACTCGACTCTCGCAGTAGCGGAAAGTGAAAGTTAAAAACGCTCTCAAAACCTCTCATGTAGTTTGACTCTTGGTGAAAGTCATAGACAAGTCGAGTGTCTGCGGGAATTCCGAGCAAATATCCCCCACTAATTTCATAAACTGGTGCTGAACTATGCGATAACTGAGTAACGAACTTGGACAAAATCGAAAAAATCGATTTAAGGCTTATCAATTTAGTTGTGGCCATATGCAATTCATAGAGCAATTCTTTGTTTTCTCGATCCAAGTTGATAATCGCCGAGTCAATTGGATTTTGAAGATCTGTAGCAAACTCTTTAAAAGTCTCGATCATTTCTGCCTCTACAGCTTTTAGCTGATCTACAGGAATTAGAGATTTGATTGAGACAAACCCATCGCGTTGGAAATCTCTTATCAAGTCACTAGTTGACTGATATTCTTTTGCCGAAAGTTCATTCATATTAAATTGAGACACGGCCAGATTCTATTTCAATTCATTGACGCTTTGCGGTAAAGAGCACTCACAGTTTCGATGTGTGGCGTTTGTGGGAACAGATCTAACACTGTGACATTTTCGAGTCCATAGCCAGATCCAATCAGAAGTTTTAGATCGCGCGCACCGGCAACCGCATCGCAACTGACCAAAACGATGCGTGGCGCATTA
>CAYOVI010000022.1:0-20377 GCA_964407365.1 uncultured Ferrithrix sp. | reverse complement strand
GACTGTGGAGAACCTAGCAATGTCGTCTGCACATTGCCAGATGTGTCTGCAATCGAAAAAGTTGTCGCTGCCGAAAGTATTGTCTCACGAGTGTCACCGTCTGCTTCGGCGATTGACTGCGCGTTTACAGTACACACTTTTGCGCTGGTTTGGGTGATCGAGTTGATTCGTGAAATGCGCGTTCCGTTAAAGTCAACCCCTAGCGAGGTCGAAAGTGTGGTGCAGTTCAAATCTCGATCGCCTGTGACTGTGTAATTTACCGAAGCAGAAGTGGACGTTCCTTTTTCACGAAGCAAAGTTACAACCGGTTTAACGGCTGCGATCGTCGTAGTGGTAGTTGTCGTTGCTGCCACAGTCGTTGTCGGTGCGATCGTAGTCGTCGTTGTAGTAGTTGCCGACGGTAGCAACAGCCATTTTAGATTTTTGGCGACTTTGGCACAAACGAGCTTCTTGCCAGTTACGTTGACAATCTGACCAGCCGTCTTGCATTTCGCACCCTCTTTATTAACGGCTAAGACTTGTGAGGCAGAGAGACCGACTATTAACGCGGCTATCACTAAAACTGCCCGTAACTTTGGTGTTTTATTTGCCACGTAGAAAGACTATCTCAATTAAGGGGCCCTAGTAACCCAGATTGTTTGTGGCGATCCGAGCAGAGACGTTTGCACATTTCCACTCGTGTCAGCAATAGAAAAAGTCGCAGACGCAATTAAGACGGTTTCGTAAGTCGTGTTATCTCGCTCGGCACGCGACTGGGCATTTACAGTGCAGACTCTTGCCGACGTCTGAGTTATTGAATTAATAACTGAAATATATTTCGTGTTGAAATCGACACCGATGACCGTTGAGAGCGTGGTGCAGTTCAAATCACGATCGCCTGTGACTGTGTAATTTACCGAAGCAGAAGTGGACGTGCCTTTTTCGCGAAGCAAAGTCACAACTGGCTTTACAGCTGCGACCGTGGTCGTGGTAGTCGAAGTTGTCGTCGGTGTCGCAGTTGTAGTGGTCACTGCCGTTGTTGATGTGGACGTTGTTGTCGTCGGTGCCGTGAGGTTCACCCATTTGAGATTTTTTGCGACTTTGGCACAAACGAGCTTCTTGCCAGTGACGTTGACAATCTGACCAGGCGTCTTGCACTTGGCACCCTCTTTGTTTGAAGCGTGGGCAGGCAAACCAGTCAGGATTAACGAAAAAACAGCAACTGCAACAACACCTAACTTTTTGGGCACAAAAGAAAGTCTAATGATCAATTGGCACGATTGTTAGTTATATGGGTAGCGCAAATTGGCTCTCGGCGAAAGTGCGCTAGAAATATTGGGTGGCAAAGAGATTTGAAACCAAGTTCGGTTGGCTATCGCCTGTAATCGGCAATCGATGGAGCGACCATCAGCCCATTGTTATGTATCAAGAGAAACACATTTTGCCGACTGCGCTGCAACATTTTGACTCACTTTGGGTTGCCGATCACTTTTACGGCTTCGATGCGCCAACAGATCCGTTCATGGAAGCGTGGACGACGCTCACATGGCTTGCAGCGAAATTTCCTGACGTAATACTCTGTCACCATGTTTTAGGTCACGGCTATCGAAATCCAGCACTAACGGCAAAGATGGCTGCGACATTACAAGTGTTGTCTGGCAATCGTTTCATGCTTGGCATCGGTGCGGGTTGGCGCGAAGACGAATACCGCGCATATGGATATGAGTTTCCGCGACCCGCAGTTCGGTTTGCACAGTTAGAAGATTTGATAAATATTTGTCGCAAAATGTGGGCAGAAGATCTGCCAACTTATAGCGGCAAGCATTTCAGCATCGACAAAGCTGCCGCACCACCCCGGCCGAGCGTCGCCCCACCAATATGCATTGGCGCCTACGGTGAACAAATTGGCTTGCCACTCGTTGGGCGCCTCGCAGATGTATGGAACTCTTCGCTGCAAGGCGATGAACAAAAATGGATTAAAAAGCGCGACATCGTGCGCAAGTCCGCAGAACTTGCAGGGCGAGATCCATCTAGTGTCGAGATCTCGTTGACGATCGAGCGACCGCTGCCAACGACCTCGGCAGAGTCGGAACAATTCGTCACGGACCTCAACAACCTAATGAACCTCGGAGTCACACACTTTGTGATGGACTTCGGACACCCAAAATCTCTTGAGCCTGTAATACGTTTTGCCGAAGAGGTAATTAAAAAGGTAAAGCTTCACTAACTTTTGAGGCGACGCCGAGAATCGAACTCGGTTAAAGGGCTTTGCAGGCCCGTGCCTAAGCCAGTCGGCCACGTCGCCAAATTAATTTGACGTGATCACCCTATCTGCGAAGTCGCAGATAGAAGAGGCGTTATTTGAGAGTTACAGGACTCTTTTTAGCACCACCGTCGACAAGCACGATCATCACTTGACCAACATCAAAAGAAAATTGTGATCCGCCAAACGAGAATGTCGTGCCTGAAGTGCTTGAGGGTCGCGACCAAGTGCCGTCAAAAGATTGACCATTGCGCAAAATGATCGCTCGACCTGAACCTACAGACTTCAATAGCGGTGTTTTGCCACCGAACTTGTCGCCATATTTCGTTTCTTTTCGCTCGACATATTGCAACACGATCGTTTTTGGCGTCAAGAAACTCTTGTTGACCGCGTCGCGATGAAGCGAACCGTCGAAAGATATTGTCCATGACTTGCCTGTCCAAGAGCCAGACACGCGAGCCGACGACCAAGCAGCCTGAAAATAGGTAGTTTTTGTTCCGCCGGTTGCCGGTGTTGCATTAAATGTCAAACCGACGTCTTTAATTGCACCAACTTTTGTCTCTTTTTCCATCATTGCAGCAAGACGCAAAAGTTGATTATGCGGGGCCGCTTTTGACAGATTGCGATAGTAAAACGAAGATCGATCGCTAGGTGAAAGTGAAATTGACTGCGATTTGCGAATGGCTTTTAGCAACACATCGTTTGCCCCGCTATAAGCCAGACCTGGGTTCGTGAACTGCTCAAGAAGTTCAAGGTCTGAGATTCGCGCACTGCGAGTTGGCCCGACGACACTTGGAAACTTGGTGTTGAACATCGCCGCGATTCGTGTGAGCCCCCATTCAACTTCTTCGACATATATGAGGTCTGCCTGATTCAAGTTGTAGTGCGGACGATCGGGTCGCGAATTGCCGAACTTCACCATCACAACCGGTTTTCCCTCACCACCGGGCAAACCAGACAGCGGGCTTGGCCCACCTTCTGCGTTTGCTGAGATCGGTGACCCCGCGAGAGTTGCAACAGCGAGACCGAATGACAATGCGACTGCGATTACTTTGTTTTTGCTCATCTGACGAGTTTAAACGACTCAAAGGTTCGCAAACTGTCGCTGAACAACCGTAGTTAGGCTTGTTATGTGGGTTCAAAAAATAACCGGCAGCCAGCAACAACAGCGATCACCGCGGGCCGTGACGACTCTGGCTCGTTGGCGCCTTCGCTGACACCGGCGACTACTTGGTCGAGTTCTGGCCTTGAAGAGAGCCACCGTCAAGCCAAAGCAATTCACGAAACGAAGTTTTATTCGCGATATGCCAACCCAACTGTCGAGGCGTTCGAACATGCAATTGCCGAACTTGAGAACACCCAAGCGGCTCTCGCATTCGCCTCGGGCATGGGTGCGATTTCAAGCGTCGTGCTCGCACTTTGTTCTAAAGGCGACCACATTGTGGCGCAGCGCAATTGTTATGCCGGCACGCTCGCATTTTTAAATGGACCATGTGCCCGACTCGGCATCGAAGTCACTTTTGTAGACGGTCGCAATGCACAAGAATTTGGCTCGGCTGTGCGGCCAGGCAAAACGATGCTGGTGATGGCCGAGTCTCCGAGCAACCCCCATCTCGATTTGGTTGACCTTTCGGCACTCGGCGCAATAAAAGGCCCAATCACCGTTGTCGATTCGACTTTGGCCACACCACTTGGGCAACGACCACATGATTATGGCGTATCGATTGTTTTGCATTCGGCCACGAAAGGCCTGGCTGGCCACAACGACGCAACAATCGGCGTAATCGCAGGTGACCAAGAGTTGATTGGTGAGATTTGGGGCTATTCAATTCTGCATGGCGCAACTGCTTCGCCTTTTGATGCAATGAACGCGTTGCGCGGGATTCGAACACTAGATGCCCGACTTGCACGCCAATGCCAATCTGCCCAGACTCTGGCCGAATGGCTGAGCAAACAAACAGACGTAACTGCCGTGCACTACCCCGGCTTGAAATCTCACCCACAACACGAGCTTGCAAGAAAACAGATGAGTTATTTCGGTTCGGTGCTTTCTTTTGAGATTGCCGGAGGCAAATCTGCGGCAACAAAATTGCTCAGCGCACTTGAGTTGGTCCGTCCTGCGGTCACTCTTGGCGGCACCGAAACTTTGATCTCTCACTCGGCATCGAGCACGCACAACAGTGTCGACTCTGAAACTAAGGCAAAAACAGGTCTAACAGATTCGCTGCTTCGCCTCTCGGTAGGTCTAGAAGCCTGTGTCGACATTCAGCGCGACCTGGCCACAGCCCTCGCGCAAATTAAATAGTTTTAGCGCTCTTCTTTGAAGATGACGTGCTTGCGCACGACTGGGTCGTATTTTTTAAGTTCAAGTCGCTCGCGCGAGTTGACTTTGTTCTTGCGAGTTACGTATGTGAAGCCAGTGTCGGCTGTGCTTCGCAACTTGATGATCGGTCGCTTATCTTTGCTTTTTGCTGCCATGACGAGTTATCAGACTTTCTTTCCGGCGCGACGCATTTCGGCGACAACCGACTCGATGCCGCGCTTGTCGATAGTGCGCACACCTTTGGTGCTCACGTTGAGAGTGACCCAACGACGCTCGGAGGGCAGCCAATAACGACGCTTGTGCGAATTAACCCGCCACCAGCGCTTGGTGCGGATATGCGAATGCGAGATGGTATGACCCTTGCCCGGGCTTTTTGAGAGGACATCACAGCGATTTGGCATTGAAACAGTATAGAGGTCGTATTTGCCCCGCTACACTTTGAAGCCATGAAACCCGAGATTCACCCCGATTATCAGTTCGTCGTCTTTGAAGACAGCTCGGCAAACTATCGCTTTTTGACCCGCTCAACGCTCAAGACCGACCCGTCAAAAACTGTCGAATGGGAAGACGGCAACACTTATCCGCTTGTGCAACTCGAAATTTCAAACGCCAGCCACCCATTTTTCACGGGCCAGATCAAGATCATCGACTCGGCTGGGCGTGTAGATCGCTTCAACAAGCGCTATGGCGCTCGCAAAAAGACGGTCGCCAAAAAAGCCCCAGCAGCAAAAAAATAATCGGGCTAAAGCGCTGATTCAGCGCTCAAAAATCGAATCGCGAGTCAGGTCTTTGACCCGAGTTTCACCTATCAAAGCCATTGTTCTTGTTACTCCGCTAGTGATGTGATCGAGGGCCCACTGCACGCCCAACTCGCCCGCTGCACCTAGGCCATATAGATATGGTCTGCCAAACATCACTGCTCGTGCACCAAGTGCGCATGCTTTGACAACATCTGAGCCCCGGCGAACACCCCCGTCGACTAAAACTTCAATCGAATCACCAACCGCATTGATCACGCTTGGCAAGAGTTCGATTGGGGCTGGTGAGCCGTCTAGTTGGCGACCACCATGGTTCGACAGCGCGATCGCATCTACCCCCATCGAGGCGGCCTGTTTTGCGTCAGCCACGCACTGAATGCCCTTGAGCATGATTGGCAACCCTGACTCTTGGCGAATCCAATCTAGGTCGTGCCAACTGAGCGTTGGGTCAAATTGCGAGTTGACATAGTCAGAGAGAGTTATCGCCTTTGAACCGTCGACATCTGACCGACCAGCAACTGCAGAAAATGTGATCGGCTCATTGGTGACAAACTTGAATGTCCACCGCGGGTGACGAATGCCGTCTATGAAAGTTTCAAGACCGATTTTTGGCGGAAGTGTGAAACCTCTGCGCACATCGCGCTCGCGCCGCCCGAACACTGCCGTATCAACAGTGATCATTATCGCTTTATAGCCGGCCGCCTTGGCACGCTGCACGAGTTCGCGCGACAATCCACGATCGCGCCAAACATAAAGTTGATACCACAATGGACCAGTGGCGACCCTGGCAACTTCTTCGATGCTGCGAGTGCCGAGCGTCGACAGCGTGAATGGCAACGAGTTTCTACCGGCGACTCTAGCCACGGCGAGTTCGCCTTGAGGGTGAGCTATTCGGGTGAAGCCCGTAGGTGAAAGTGCGATCGGAAAAGGCACGGGTTGACCCATAATCGTCGTTGCGGTGTCGATTTTTGAGACGTCTCGCAAAACTTTGGGCACGAGTCCGAACTTTGAAAAGGCCGAACTGTTGTTGGCAAGCGACCATTCGTCTTCGGCCGCGCCGTCAAAGTAGTCGAACACGCCACCCGGCAAGTTGCGTTTGGCAAGTTTTCGCAGATCTTTGAGATCGCCACAAGCAGCAAGTCTGCGTTTGTCGCCGTTGAATTCGAACCGGCGAAGTTGAACAACCGAGCGAACCGCCTTTAACACAAGATCACTCTAGCGAATCGATGATTTCTGAAACCTCTTCGATGGTTGTGCGCGGGTTGATGATGCAAAATCGCAAGATGGTTTCACCATTCAGTGTTGTTGGCACGACAAAGGCACGACCTGAATTGAGCATCATGTCGCTCCAGGCTTGATATTGCTCGGGTGACCAACCTCTGCGCTTGAAAACGATCACTGAAAGTTCTGGCTCGAGCAACAGTTCGAGATATGGCGCCTTTTTGATCAACTGAGTGGCTTCACGAGTCACTTGAAGCGTGATCTCCATCGCTTCTTCATATGCCTCTGTGCCGTGAGTCGCGACGCTGAACCAAAACGGCAAGCCGCGCGCGCGACGCGAAAGGTGATGGGCCATGTCTGACGGGTTGGCCAGCGCGTCGCCCAAATCTTGTTGTTGGAGAACCTCGAGATATTCTGCGCGCTGAGTATGTGCGCGCCTGGCAGTTTCGGGATCGCGATAAATCAGTGCACAACAATCAAATGGCCCGAACAGCCATTTATGCGGATCAACAATAAAGCTGTCAGCCATCTCGATGCCAACGAACAAATGTCGAACACTGGGTGCACAAAGTGCGGCCGCACCATATGCGCCATCGACATGAAACCATGCACCTAGTTCACGGGCCTGCTCGCCTGCGGCCACAAGATCGTCGATCACCCCGAGATTTGTCGTGCCCGAAGTCGCCACTACCGCACATATGCGACTGCGATCTTGTGAACTCATGGTGGCGATTGTCTGACGCAAATTGACACCAGACATTCGACCTTGTGCGTCGGCCGCAACTTTGACCACGTCGGCATCCATCGCGTTTGCTGCAAGACCCACCGATGAATGCGCACCCGACGACGACACAATCACTGGTCGTACCCGGTCAAAGGCACCTTTGCCAAGTTGGCGCCAGCGCCAGCGCGCGGCAATCAATGCAGAGAGATTTCCCGCCGTGCCACCACTCACGAAAACGCCGGCGCTCGTGGCCGGAAAATTGGCCAAACTAGCAACCCATTGCAGTGCCTGATTTTCTGCAAAAACTGCGCCAGAACTCTCAAGCCACGAGCCTGCGTAAATATTCGAGGCACTCAGCACCAAGTCAAACAAAACTGCGCTCTCAGTTGGTGCACCAGGCACGAAAGACAAAAACGACGGATGGTCGACGCTGATGCAGGCGTGAGAGAGATGCTCGGTGAAAATTTCGAGCGCCTTTAGACCGCCGAGACCCTCTGGGGTGATCGTGTTGCCAACAAGAGCCTGAAGTTGACTCAATGTTTTTGGGCCATCCAATGGCGGAGGGTCAAGCCGAATGCGATCGAGGGCATATTTGACAACTGCCTCGGCGAGTTTTTCACTGTCTTGGTCGTGATAATGCATCCAATAACCGTCGGACTCGTTGCCCGAAGACGGATGCGGTGGAAGATTTGTCACCATTTTGTTGTTACCACGATGGCGAACTCTACTTGCACAGAAAGATAATCTCTTAATATGACAAACAAACTTTTGCTGAAATTTTCGGTTTTGGCGCTTGTCACGGTTTTGGGGGCATGCTCTTCTAGTTCGTCCAGTGCGCCGGTCGATCTGTCTCCCGAGGCCGCTGCGGGTCGCGAAATTTCGATCAACGCTGGTTGCGCAAGTTGCCATGGCGCAGACGGCAAGGGCTCGGTTGGCCCAAGTTGGGTCGGGTTAGCCGATTCACAGGTCACTCTTAGCGACGGCACTGTTGTGACAGCAGATGATGACTATCTTTATACCTCGATCAAAGAGCCCGGCGCGATGAAACGACGAGGGGCCTCGGGCATAATGCCCTCGAACAAGTTGACTGACGAAGAAATCGCCAGCATCATCGTCTATATTCGCGCCCTGAAGGGCTGACGAGTTTCGCCCCTCGGGCGCACTATGCCAAGGTCACGAGTTCAAGCCACGACTCGTTGAAATAATCTTCTTGACCGTCTGGCATCAATAAAACTTTCGTCGGCGCCAGCTGCTCGACGAACTCGGCATCGTGACTGACCAATACGATCGCGCCCTGCCAATTAGAAAGCGCATCGGCAACCGACTGGCGGCTTGACGGGTCGAGGTTGTTTGTCGGCTCATCGAGCAACAGCAAATTATTCTTGCCGACCATCATCATGGCCAATGCCAGTTTTGTCTTTTCACCACCCGACAGGGTGGCCGACTCTTGATAGACCTTGTCACCTGATAGCCCGAACATACCGAGCATGCCTCGCAACTGTGTTTCAGTGAGGCCAAGCGAAATCGGTGCCTGGTCGCGCATGTGCTCGACAAGTGAGCGGTCGGCAACCAGATTGTCGTGCTCTTGTGCGTAATAACCGACTTGCACGTTGTAGCCAAACTTGACTTCGCCGTTGTCTGGTTTTACCTCGCCGGCCAAAATTCGCAACAGCGAGGTCTTTCCTGCGCCGTTCAAACCAAGCACCAGCAAGCGCTCGCCTCGACCCAAGTCGAAACTCACATCATGAAATATGTCGGGGCCGCCATAAGTTTTGCGAAGTCCATCAACTGTCAAAACAGTCTCACCACAGTGAGGCGGTTCAGGAAACCTGACCTTAAGTACTCGTGCACCGCGGGCAGCATGCACACGCGTGTCTTCGATGCGTTCGATGCGTTTTTCGATGCTTCGCGCCATGGCCGCCTTGCTCGCCTTGGCCCCAAATCGATCGACGACGCGTTGCAAGCGTTCAATTTCTTTGCTCTGTTGGGTGGCTTTCTTTGCTTGGCGAGCCTCGTCAGCCTCGCGCGAAACTAAATATTGCGAATAGGTGCCCCGATACTCGACGATCGTGCCTTCTGAGTCTTCGTCTGGTCGGTCTAGATGCAGAACTCGCGTTATCGCTTCGTCAAGCAACTCGAGGTCGTGGCTTATAACAAGTAATGCACCTTTGTAGGCACGCAAAAAATCAAGCATCCAAGTTTTGGCATCTAAATCTAAGTGATTGGTTGGTTCATCTAGCAACAGTGTCTCACTACCACTGAACAAGATTCGCGCCAATTCGATGCGTCGCCTCTCGCCGCCTGAAAGCACGCCCAAGGCGAGACTCAGTCGATCGGGTTTCAGACCGAGACCAGCGGCGATGGCCCGAGCCTCGCTGTCTGATGCATAGCCACCCTTCATCGAAAATTCTTCTTCGGCTTTCGTGAATTTTGCGACGTTGGCCTCGCTCGAATTTTCTTCCAGTGCGATGCGCAATTTTTCTATGCGAACAATGTCTTCGTCGATTCCGCGACCCGACAAGATATGCGAGATCGCAGTGCGAGAATCGAACACCCCTGCAATGCGCGGGTCTTGTGGCAGATAACCAAAACCACCCTTGCGGTTGATCACGCCAGATTTAGGTTCGTTGGCACCGCCCAATGTCTTGAACAAAGTTGTTTTGCCTGCACCATTGCGCCCCACCAAGCCAACTTTGTCGCGTGGCATAACTGCAAAGGTTGCACCGTTGACGACGAGTTTTCCGCCGATTTCAACGCACAGATCTTTGACTTGAAGCACCCGTCAAGGCTCGCACCACATTTGCACTGATACAACCTGAGAATCGCCTATTGTCGTGCCTATGGATGGTTCAACACTTGTTTTGGTAGGCGCAGCAGTCGGCGTTGTTTGCATGATGCTCGCAGTTTGGGCGATAAGTCTCGTGATGCGCGACGCATCAATTGTCGATATCGCGTGGGGTTCTGGTTTCGTGATCGTCAGTTGGGTGAGCTATTGGCTGAGCGACGGCAATTCGACGCGCAGTTTATTGCTGACATTATTGACGACGATTTGGGGTCTACGGCTTGCGTTTTATCTGGCAAAGAGAAATCTTGGTCACGGCGAAGACTTTCGCTATCAGTCGATGCGACGCAAACATGGCGAAAGGTTTGCCATCGTCAGTTTGTACACAGTCTTTGGTTTGCAGGGCGTGTTGATGTTTATCGTCTCGTTGCCCGTTCAACTTGGTCAAGTTTCAAAAGAACCAGGCTTTGGCATTGTTGGTGTGATCGGCGTTTTGGTCTGGGGCGTTGGAATCTACTTTGAGGCAATCGGCGACGCTCAACTCGCAAAATTTAAGCGTGACCCCGCCAACAAGGGTCGAATTATGGACCAAGGATTGTGGCGTTATACGCGACATCCGAATTATTTTGGCGATGCCTGCGTTTGGTGGGGCCTTGGTCTGATTGCAGCCGAAACTTCAGTTGGAAGATATGGATTGATCGGCCCGATAGTGATGAATTTCTTGTTGGTCAAAGTCTCGGGTGCAGCGATGCTCGATCGGGCGATGCTCAAGCGCAAGCCGGGTTACGAAGACTACGTGGCTAGAACTTCGGGCTTTATCCCCCGCCGACCCCGCAACTAACAAAAATCAATTGGAGCGGACGACGGGATTTGAACCCGCGACCCTCACCTTGGCAAGGTGATGCTCTACCACTGAGCCACGTCCGCAAAAACTTAAGGATTTGAGTTTAGCAACGGGTCAGCAGTACTCAACACTTCTTTGCTCACCTTTACCACACCCGACAATCGCACCACCCCAGCGAGCGATGCCAGAACCACTACACCACCGATCACTTGCATTGGAGAAATATTTTGTCCGTAGACGAGCCAGGCACCAATCGACGAGATCACAGGACCAAGCAAAAGAATCAATGACGACACAGATGCATCGACATATTTTTGCGCCCAAAGCATGAAACTATGGCCTATCGTGCCCGAAAAAAGCGTCATCGCAATCAAGAAACCGAGATCACGCCAGGTGATTTGCAATATGTCGTTGCTTGTCACCAAAGCGTAAGGCACAACCACGAGAACTTGAATGACGCTCACGCCAAACAAAAATTGCCAAGTGTCTACGCCGTCGATTCTTCGTCGCTTTGAAGAAATGAAATAAAAAGTCCAGGTCAATGCATTGACGAGAGCCAAGAAATCTCCGAATAGAGACGACCCACCCGTATTGCCAGCACCCAAGACAATTGCGATGACTCCGGCAAAACTCGTGAAGGCCAAGAGCACCTGCCACCTTGAAATGGTTTCATTGAGATACTTTGGCGCGGCGAAAAGCACCATCGCCGTAGAAACGTTGCCGATGATAGTTGCATTGGCCACCGAAGTTTCGATGATTGCCGTGAAACCAAAAATTGTAGAAACTCCGAAAAGTGCGCCTGGCACGACAACTGAGCGAAACAACTTTTTGTTGATTTGTCTGCCACCACGACGCGCAATCAAATAGAGCAATGGTGGCCAAAACAAGACGCGATAAAACAAGATCGAGTTGATCGAAATTGACGGCGCAAGAAACAACAAAGGACCGATACCCCAGGCAAAGACAGCGATAAAAACTGCGAGAACCGGCACCGCAGTGACACGAGCGCGCGCCACGCCGAGTAATTTCATTTATATACGAGATTTCATTTTGTGGGCGGTCGCAAATCAATTCGCAGAACAAGAACACCGTCTTCGATCGTCGCGTCGGCATCACCAACCATGGCAAAGTCTTGAAAATCAACTTGTGCCTGAGCCAAGAAATGCTGTCGTTCTTCGCCCGCCACAGGCGGAAGAGGTCGCCTCTTGACCGAGGCGGCTCGCTCACGAAAACGCTCGATCATCGCAGTTGGGTCAAAATTTGTTGCCATAACGACAATTTAATTCGTCTCGGGCTTTGATGACGTCTCGACTGGTCGATCAATCACCGGCACGGCGCGCACCGAATTGAGCATCTGCTTGCGCTTGTTTTCATCGGCGTCGGCAAATTCACGTTCGCCCATGATTTCAAGTGGGGCCAGAGATTGTGGCTCGGGTCGCGCACTAACCCAGAACCAGATCGTTGCCCAAGTCAGACCACCAGCCACAATCAGCAGGCTGACGGCAATAAAGTTGAGCGAAACCCCCAAGGTCACAGCAATCGAGACAATGAGAAATATGACATCGGTGACCATATCGCTAGATGCCAAACTAGTCGGAGATGACTGACAACTTGCTCAATCTGATTTCGACACTGATGTTTTTCATTGTGGGCTTTGGATTATTGAGGTGGATTAATCGCTTCGAACCCCAATGGGTTTCGCGCGATGGCACACGGTTTAGTGCTCGAATGACACAAGATCGCCAAGGAAACTCGAAATGGGTCGATGTTCGTGTGGCGATAGACGGTTCGCACCTTGTCGTGAATGGGCGGGGGCGAGGCGCCAAATCATTTCGTGGTCGCTGGAACGTCGGTTATTTCACCGAGACGGCAGATCTCAAGCGACGTCATTACGTCGTTTTCAACGAAGTCGACAGTGAAGATCGGGCGATTTTGCGCGTGCCAGCAGCAAGCAGATGCGTAGCGGCTCTTGACGCAATGACCCGCTGACTATTTTGCTCTGTGCTTTTCTAAAAACTCGGCAATTGGTTTGCCGACCTGATCGAGGTTGATCAAAAACGCATCATGTCCGTGCGGCGAATCGATTTCGACATATTCACAACTGCCTCCAACTTCATTGATCAAGTCGCGAATTTGTTTTTGCTGATAAGTCGGATACAAAATGTCGCTCGAAATGCCAATAGACATAACTGGCGCCGTGATTCGAGACACGGCACTTCGCACTTCACCACGACCTCGCGCAACATCGTGCAGGTCCATCGCTTTGCCGATAATCAGATAGCTGTTGGCATCGAATCGTCGAATTAATTTGTCGCCATGATGGTCTAGATAATTTTCGACCTCAAATTTGTCCCACAGACCAAGGCCGTTGTAATCGGCATCGGTGTCGGCGAGTTCACGACCGAAACGGTCGGTAAATACGTTGTCGCTGCGAAATGTGACCTGGGCAATCATGCGAGCGATGGCCAAGCCTTGCCAAGGACCTTCACCAACTGCAGCGTCGTAATAGTCTCCACCTCGCCACCTGGGGTCAAGTCGAATTGCACGTCGCCCGATGGCACCCCATGCAATCTGCTGGGCGGTGGCCTGTAGGCAAGTCGCGATAGGTATCGCAGTGCGCACCCGATGCGGAAATGTAATTGCCCATTCGAGCACCTGCATGCCACCCATCGAGCCGCCGATCACCGAATGCCAGACATCGATACCCAGCATGTCGCTGACGCGAATCTGCGCGCGAACCATGTCGCGAATCGTGATCACTGGAAATCGAGAACCGTATGGTTTGCCATCTTGCGGATGCAAAGACGCAGGCCCGGTCGAGCCTTGGCAACCACCAACCGAATTCGTGCAGACAACAAACCATTTGTTGGTGTCGATTGGCAAATTGGGGCCGATTAACCCATCCCACCAGCCAGGGGTTGGTGTGCCCTCCTCGGCGCTGCCCGCGGCGTGCGAATCACCTGTCCACGCGTGACACAGCAAAATTGCATTTGATTTGTCGGCGTTGAGTTCACCCCAAGTTTCGTAGGCAATGGTCACGTCTTGAAGAGTTTTCGAACTATCCAAGGCAACGGGACGGTCGGCTCCGAAGTGCAGAAATTTTCGTGAGCCAGAAGGCAGGCCACGATGCCACGCACCAGTTGCCGGGTAATCGTGTCTTGCCATCTTGGATCTCTCTTTGGTGATTGGAACTCGGGCTATGCAAATCGCGCGAGTGCAAGGCTCGCATCTCGAGTTCGGCCCGTTGCCCAGCTTTCGCTGAGCCACATCCTCACCTAGTGGTGAGCTGGCACCGTGGGTCTAACCTCGGTTGCCGGACCAATTGGTCGCTCGTGATGCAACTTCTTGCAAACGACGCTTTTTGCGTTGATTGCGGTAATCACGATAGCGGGATAGCGTGAAGAATCACACGCGGGCGGAGTTGGGGTCTATTCGCGTTGGTCTAGAGCACATGCATCTGTGCCACCCGGCAAATGCCGTCGATTCTTGGCGATGATCTTGTAAATCGCCGATGATATTAAACGAACTACCGGTAGATCTATTGCAACCCCGAGAATTTTCCAGCCGAGCGAACTCGATTGCAGCAATGCAGCAACTGCCCTGCTGCCAGAACGAATCGTGGCGTCACGGCTCACCCACTGCAATGCGGCTGAGCACTGCTGTGCAGTCAAGCCAAGAGATTTCAAATCTGCTTTCTGATATGCAATGAGCCTTGCGTCTGTTGCGATATGACGATTGATAAAACCGACACTGCGAGCACAAAAAGCACAGTCACCATCCCAGATCAAAAAATCTGAGGCGTGCCTATTCACATCTGAAACGATAGTTGCAACTAATGACTCAAAAACGCACAGGTACGATGATTTTGTGAAATTTCGATTTCTGATTCGACCAAGTTGGCTGCTTTTGCATGTGACAGTCGTCGCCGCGATAATAACGATGATCAACTTGGGTCTATGGCAGTTGAGTCGATATCACGAAAAGGTCGACTTCAACAAAACCGTCTCGGTTCGAATCAGCACCGAACCACAAGATTTGATTACTTTGCTCACCGATCTAAAAGCGGGCACGGTTGATCCGTCAGATCTCGAGTGGCTTAACGTTTCATTAACGGGAAGATACCTCGATGACCAGACGATTCTGGCCGTCAATCGCTCGCAAGATGGCATGTCTGGCGTCGACCCGCTCACCCCGCTGATGATCGACAATGGCTCTGAACCCCAAGTCGTTCTTGTCAATCGCGGGTTCATTTCGCAAACCGCCAAGACGCCAAGTGCCCCATCTGGAAATGTCAATTTGATCGCCCGAATTCGCGTTTCTGAGACTCGCCGATTTGGTGAATTGAGCGACCCATCGACTGGCTTTCTTGATGAGGTGATAAATATCGATCTACAACGCATCTCAAAGCAAATTAAGAATTTAAACGACGATATCTACCTCGAAGTTTTGAGTTCTCAGCCCAAAGACTCGCCCACGATCTCTAAGATCGCCGAGCCGGTTTTGTCGACTGGCTCACACCTGAGCTACACCTTTCAGTGGTTTATCTTTTCTATTTTTGTCGCAGCGGGCTGGGTCGTGGTGGTGCGTCGCAAACTCAAATCAGGCTAGGTTTTCGACGAAATTCTCTAGTTGCCTTAAGTTGCGACACTCATAAACGCCGTCGGTGTGCGAGCCATATTCACCCACGATTGAATCTCCCGTGTTCCAATATGACTTGGGTTCGGGGTTGAGCCAATAAACATGGCGAGCCCGCTTGCGCATCTCTTTGACCACCCACGATTGGGCGGCGTGATAGTTGTTGCGAGCATCACCGAGCAAAAGCACCGTCGTCTTTGAATTAATGTCCTTTCCATAGCGCTCAAAAAACACCTCAAAAGCATGGCCATAATCGCTGTGGCCGTCGACCCACACGACGTCGGCCTCAGTGTTGACACGATTGATCGCCTCTCCTAAATCTTCTGTTGACTTGAAAAATTTGGTGACTTCATCGACGCCGTCAATGAACACAAATGACCTCACCTTCGAAAACTGGTGCTGAATCGCATAAACAAACATCAGGGTAAAACGTGCGAATGCGGCGACACTGCCAGAAATATCGGCCACGACCATCAGCTCTGGTTTGGCCGGACGCGGATATCGAAACTTAGGCTCTGCGGGCACGCCGCCATAGCTCAATGAGTGACGAACTGTGTTGCGAAAATCGAGTGGGCCCTTTCGGCCGTGTCGTCGCTTTCTGGCCAAACGTGCTGCAAGTTTTCGCGTCAAGGGATAGAGAGCCTTTTTGAGACTTTGCATTTCGTCACGACTCGCGTGCATGAATTCAACATCTTCAGGCAAGGGCTTGCGCAATGTTTTGGCCATCGCTTCGGCGCCACGATCGGCCACTAGTCGGCGACGAATTTCTGCTTCGACTTCTTGCTTGAATTGTTCTATTCGACTCTGAAATTCGTCTTTTTCGAGTCGTTCTTCAAGAGCAGACAACTTTTGACTGCTCAACTCTCGGTTTGCGTCCATCAATTTTTGCAACATATTGTCGAGATCTAGGTTGCGCAAGGTGCGATATAGATAATAAGTTCCGCCCACTGGGCGACCGGGCTCCATGCCGGCAAATCTTTGCACCGACTGTTTGGCCAATGCACGCATCATCGCTTGATCACCGCTCATCAATGCGCGCATGAGCATCGCGGCAATCTCTTCGGGCGTCAAAGAATCCATGCCACCACCCGTACCCTTGCCATCACCTTGTCCCTTGACCTGGCTCATTTGGTCTTGCATTTCGCGCCAAAAATCATCAGGTTGCGAGTCTTGGGTCAATTCATATTCAGGTCCGCGCAAAGAAAAATAAACTTCAAAAATTGTCTCGAACACACGCCAGTGGGCATTGTTTTTGACCAATGTTGCACCTAAGGCGTATTTAAATGCGTCACGATCTTCGATCGGAATAACCTTTACCGCCTCCATCGCGTCAAGATTTTCGGTCAAACTCACGGGCAGACCGGCATTGCGCAACTCGACGATGAAGCCCGACATCAGGTCAACGACGGGCACTCAAAAACTCACTTCGTAACTGAAAGTTCTTTGGCCGCTTTGGCAATGTCGGTTTGATATTTGAGAAGAATATGCAACGTCTCCTTAGCTTCTTTTTCGTCGATCGAATCGATGCCAAGAAGCATGAGCGTGCGTGCCCAGTCAAGCGTTTCGCTCACCGATGGGGCTTTTTTGAGATCAAGTTGGCGAATGCTGCGAACAATTCGGGCGATCTGATCGGCAAGATTTTCGCTGATGTCAGGCACTTTTGTCGTGACAATTTCTTTTTCTCGCTCGAGATCTGGATAGTCGACATGCAAGTAGAGACACCTGCGCTTGAGGGCTTCTGAAAGTTCTCTGGTGTTGTTCGATGTCAAAAACACCAGAGGAATCTGTTTGGCCGTGATCGTGCCTAGCTCTGGAATCGAAACTTGGTATTCAGACAAGATCTCAAGCAACAACGCCTCTGTTTCAACCTCGACTCGATCAACCTCGTCGATCAAAAGCACAACGGGCTCTTGGCTAGTGATCGCTTCAAGTAACGGTCGTGTCAACAGGAAATCTTCGCTGAAAATATCGTCGTGAATTTCGCTCCATGAGTCGCTTTGCTTGTCGGCTTGAATGCGAAGCAACTGCTTCTTATAGTTCCACTCGTACAGTGCCTTTGACTCGTCGAGACCCTCGTAGCACTGCAAGCGAATCAACCGGGCACCCGTCATCTCGGCGACGCTCTTTGCCAATTGTGTCTTTCCCGTTCCTGCCGGACCCTCGATTAAAACCGGCTTGCCGAGTCGATCGGCCAAATAGACGACACCAGCGATGCCGTCGTCAGCGAGATATTTTTCTTTCTTGAGCCCACTTCTCACCGTGGCAACATCTTTAAAGCGTGGTTTCACCCGCTTAACCCTAGCCGTCAAGGCTTGCCGCGACTAAGCGCAACGCCATGGAAATCGACAATACGATTAGAAGCCATGGCCATGCCCAGTGACCGATCGGGTCTTTTGCGCGCCAATCTCACTGTCGCGAGTGGCACGGCACTAAGTCGGCTCACGGGGCTAGTTCGAATCATTGTTTTTGGCGTGGTCGTAGGCCAAACAGCATTGGCAGATGCCTATGACATCGCCAACAACTCACCGAACGTGATTTATGAATTGTTACTCGGGGGAATTCTTACTGCCACGCTTGTGCCGCTATTCACGCGTCACATGCAAGAAGCAGACGACGAGTCGACTAACGCGATAATCAGCTTTGCGATCGTGGCATTGGGCGCCATAACGGCAATCGCGATTGCCGGCGCACCGATGATCTTTAGAGTCTTTGCTATTAATCCCGCTGAAGGAATAGATTCACAACTCTTTGGTCAGGCTGGCACGATTTTGACCCGACTTTTGTTGTTGCAGATATTTTTCTATGGTGTCACGTCACTTTGCACTTCAATCTTGCACGCTCGCAGGCAATTTTTTGCCGCTGCATGGACACCCGTTTTGGCCAATCTCGTGACTATCGCTTCGTTGCTATTGATCACTCGCGTTTCAAATGTCGACCCGCCAACGCTCGACGAGGTCGTCGGCAACCCATCGCTGCAGTGGCTGCTCGGCATGGGCTCAACCTCGGGCATCATTGTCATGGCCGTTGGCATGATCGTTGCACTGCGTCGCAACGACATAAAAATACGGTTCAGATTTGACTTGTCGCACCCCGCCGTCAAGGGCTTGTTGAAACTTTCAGGCTGGTCAATTGGCTATATTGCCGCGAACCAAATGGCACTCGTGGTGGTCAAAAATCTTGCTCGCCCTGGCAGCGGTGACGTCGATGCATATTCGAAGGCATATACGTTTTTTTCATTGCCGCACGGCCTACTGGCGGTTTCGATTGCCACGACATTTGTTCCCGAGCTCGCACGAGCAGTCGCCCAAAACGACAAACAGCAGTTCGACCAAAAGTTTTCTTCGGGGTTGAAACTCACTGCTCTCGTGACTGTGCCGGCGTCTCTCGTTTTGGTGCTGTTTGCCAAACCAATTGTTCAACTTCTTTTGCAGTATGGCAATTTTGATTCGCAAGCCGCATCAAACACGGCACGTGCTTTGGTTGGCCTCGGCGTTGGCCTCAGTGGGTTTTCGATTTATCTCTTTGTACTTCGCGGCTTTTATAGCCAAGGTGACACTAGAACCCCGTTTTTTATCAACTTGTTCGAAAACTTTCTTAACATTTTGTTTGCCGTTCTACTGGTCAAAAAGTATGACGTGTTGGGCTTGGGTCTGGCGTTTTCTTTTGCATATTTGATCTCGAGCGCCGTGGCACTATATGCGCTCAGACACAAAACCAAGATCTACTAACTGTTTCAACTCACCAAGATGACCAGGTCGTCACGGTGAATGACTTCGGCTGATACACCGTCGACCAAATCTGCACTTTTTTGGCCTGCTCCCGCACTGGCCTGCACCGAACTGACACTTGCCATTCCGCGCGCAATAGTCGCACCTAGGCCGTCTAAAACTTCGATTGTGTCGCCAATCTCAAAGTTGCCCCTTACAGATTTGACACCCGCGTGCAGCAGCGAAACATTGCGATGCAACAAAGCGTCACGTGCACCATCGTCGATTGTGACCGAGCCCATTGCCTGCGCAGCAAAGGCGATCCATAGCTTGCGAGCCGTCAAATCGCTTTTGCGCGCCACAAATTGGGTGCCAGCACCGGGCACCTGGTTGACAGCATCAACCACGACGTTTTTACGCTTTGCTGATGCGATCACCGTGCGCACGCCCGACCACGAAGCGATTCGGGCTGCCGCGAGTTTTGACGCCATGCCACCACTGCCAACGCTGTTGGCCGAGTTGCCCGCACGCACCGACAACAACTCGTCATCGGCACTGACGGTCTCGATAAATTTCGCCTTTGGGTCTACATTCGGATCTGCCGTATAAAGACCTTGCAAATCGGTGAGCAAAATCAAAACATCTGCTGCAACACTGTGGGCAACGAGTGCGGCAATTCGATCGTTGTCGCCAAATCGAATTTCATCACTGGCAATTGCGTCATTTTCATTGATCACTGGAACGCAACCCAACTCGAGCAGGCGAACCAGGGTTTGTCGCGCATGCAGATATTGATGTCGGTCGATGAAGTCGTTTGGCACCAACAAAACCTGCGCACCAACTAGTTGATGTCGATCTAACTGCACGTTGTACTCTTGCATCAGTCGACTTTGACCAGCAGCGGCCAATGCCTGAAGAGTCGGCATGTCATTGGGGCGCTTGCCAAGTTTCAACGCAGCGACACCGCCGGCAACGGCACCCGATGTCACGATCAAAACCTCGTGATTCGCTTTTCGCAAATCGGCAACTTGATCACATAGCGCGCTGACTGCAACAGAGTTTATGTTGCCCAGATCTGTGGTTATAGACGAGGTGCCAATCTTTACAACGACGCGCATTTTCATTGCTCCGGTGTGTAGTC
>CAYOVI010000021.1:0-20874 GCA_964407365.1 uncultured Ferrithrix sp. | reverse complement strand
GGCAACCAGTTACTTCTTTCTCGGGACAAACATCTACCTCAGACAACTTTCACTTTTGCTACTGCTTCCACTAAGACCACACCTTGCCGTTGCAATAATTTTTGGTTGGCTGATCAGAGCAGTTTTCGCCAAATTTGAATTCAAGCGCATTTATCTGGCGCTTGGCATTGCTACTTTTATCGCCTTCTCAATTGGCGGCTATGGATACATGATTGGACGAAATGTGGTTGGGGGCAATGCAATTTCCGTTCCGCAAATTTTTGATCAAGATCCTTGGTGGCGATTTTTATCGAACTTAGTCGGCCTTCAATTTCTAAATTTTGATGAAGAAACAGTAAGCCTCTCTGTGCTTAAATTGCTCTCGCTGAGACTGATCTTTGTAGATTCATTTTTGATTCCAATTTGTTTCGTCATTACCCTCATGGCACAAAAGCTCAACTTGTCTTTGCAACGAATCCAGGTGTTTCTTTCGTTTTCTTTTTTCTTAGGGCTCGCGGCACAAACCGACTTCAACTCGACAAGACAAAATATGCCGTTTCTCTCGACAATGGGGGTTTTGGCGTTACTGGGGTTTGTCAAACGCAGTCGTGAAGCAGAGCAACAAAAACCAAGTGCATTGATCGTTCAGTAACAATGAGTTCCAATAACTCTCGTCATCTTGTCTATGTGATCACTGAAGACTGGTTTTTTGATTCGCACTTCCGAGATCGAGCGATCGCGGCCAAAGAATCGGGCTATGCAGTTAGCGTGGTCACAAAATGTCGACACAAAGCCAATGAACTAAAAACTCATGGCTTGGTTTTCGAAAACTTCGAGTTCACTCGCCGTGGGTTGAACCCGATCAAAGAATTGATCACGATTTTCAGATTGCAAAAACTTTTAAGAAAAATTAAACCAGATATCGTTCACAACATTGCGATAAAACCCGTGGTTCTGGGCTCTATGGCGGCCAAATTAGCCGGGATTCACAACATTGTTAACGCCCCGGTCGGCATGGGATATGTCTTTACTTCTAGTGAGAATAAAGCCAGAGTTTTGCGCCCGCTAGTGAAAAGACTAATAAGTTTCGTCTTGAACCAACCGAACAGCAAAGTAATAATCGAAAATCACGACGACTACAAAAGTCTTGTTGATGGCAGGTTCGTCAAAAAAGATTCAATTGTCTTGATAAAAGGGGCCGGCGTCGACACCGAAATATTCACATTCACACCAGAACCCCAACCCCCGATCAAAGTCGTCATGATTTCGCGTCTTTTGCGCGATAAGGGTGTATATGAATTTATTGATGCCGCAAAACTTGTCAGACAAGTCGACCCGAGTGTCGAGTTCTTGCTCGTGGGTGACACCGACGATGGAAATCCGACCTCGTTAAGCGCCAAAGAAGTTTCAGATCTCAGGCATTCAGACGATGTTCGTTGGCTTGGGGCACGAACCGACATCGCCGAATTGCTCGCTTCAAGCCACATTGCCTGCCTGCCGAGTTATCGCGAGGGCTTGCCGAAATCACTGATCGAGGCCGCAGCTGCAGGTAGACCCATAGTCACAACCGATGAACCTGGTTGTCGTGAGGTTGTGACTCATCAAGTAAACGGTTTGTTGGTGCCAAGTCGTGACGGCAGGGCTCTTGCGGCCGCATTGCTCAAGATGGTGAACGACAAAGATTTGCGAATACAAATGGGCAAGACAAACCGAAACAAAGCCGAGCGAGAGTTTTCAAACGAGATAATTATTCACCAGACACAAAACGTTTACGATTCATTTTATAAATCATGAAAATTCTCGTCACCGGCGCAACAGGCTTTATCGGCTCGCACTTCTTGCCTTGGGTTCGACTGCGCCACGAAGTTAATAGCCTCGACGCCCGCACGGTCGACAACGAGAGTTCTGATTGGCACACGCAGGTCGATAATTGCGATGTGTTGGTGCACCTGGCTGGGCGCGCTCATGTCACGACGAACGATAAAGATTCGGCGATCTACAAACAAGTCAACACAGATTTAACTCGCACTCTGGCGAATCGTTTGGCGTTGAGTGGCAAACATCTTGTTTTTATCAGCAGCGCGGTTATCTATGGACAAAATAGCGGGCCAAATTCGCCATTTCGAATCGACTCGTCGACGTATTGCGACTCACCATATGCCGCGTCAAAAGTTGCCGCAGAAAACGAGTTGAACAAGATAAGCCGGCAAACCCAATTGGCCGTCACGGTGATTCGACCACCCCTCGTCTATGGGCCAGGTGTCAAGGCGAACTTTTTATCAATGATGAATTGGGTAAAAAGTGGCGTTCCTTTGCCACTCGGAAGTGCAAAAAACCTGCGCAGTCTCGTCGGGGTGAGAAACCTATGCAGCCTGATCGAAACTTGTGTCACTGACTCGCGGTCAAAAAACCAAACTTTCAACGTTTCAGACGATCACGACGTCTCAACGACCGATTTGCTCAACACAATCGCCTCAGCGATGCACAAAAAATCACGGCTTGTAAAAGTGCCGCTTCGGGTCTTGAAACTAGGAAGCCAAATCATCGGAAAACCCCGAGCATATGACGGTCTTTGCGGCTCTTTTCAGATTGATATCACCGACACAAAACAAAAACTTGACTGGAAGCCACCATTTGGTTTTGACGACGAAATTTACCGCACGGTTGAATGGTTCAGCAATCGATCATGACTTTTGTTTTACTGCCGCTATCGACATTGATCGCTTTGGTGCTGACAAATCTCGTACGTAAGCGCGCACTAAAAGCCAAGCGACTAGACATACCCAATGAAAGAAGTTCGCATAGCGACCCAACACCGCATGGCGCCGGAATAGCGGTAGTAGTTGCGTTTATTTTGTGCCTTTTTTTCTTGTTGATTGCCAACAAGATTTCAAACAATGAATTCATCGCTATCGGCTTGCCAAGTTTTTTTGTCGCACTCATCGGTCGACTAGACGACCTAGGAGAGTTGACTTCAGCAAAGTGGCGACTAGCCGGTCACTTTATTTGTGCCACAGTTGCATTGTGGCTAGTGGACGGTCTTGCGCCCCTGACAGTGACGAATTCGCCAATTGCCTTCGGACCGACCGGCAATTTTCTAGCCGTGATTTATTTGGTTTGGATGCTCAACTTGTTTAACTTTATGGACGGCATCGATCTGATAACAGGCATTGAAACGTTGACTTCGTGCGGGGCTCTTGCGATTTTTCTTTTTGTCAAAACAGAAACCGATTTTTGGTTAGTGCCTGCCATCTTGGCAGCCTCCGTTTTGGGTTTTATGTTTTTGAACATTCCACCGGCCAAGATATTTCTTGGCGATGTGGGCAGTGGGTTCATCGGCTTTGTAATCGCGACCACATCGCTGATAGTCGCCCATGAAAATGCTCTGATCGCCTGGTCAATTGTTATATTGCTGGCCGTGTTCGTCTCGGATGCGACCGTGACTTTGATGCGTCGACTCATCAGACGTGAAAATGTCTATATCGCCCATCGCTTGCACGCCTATCAAAACCTAAGTGCGCGCTCAAACAGCCATCTCAAGGTTTCGCTTGGTATCGGGGCAATAAATATTCTTTGGTTGATGCCTATTGCTTGGTTAGTGAGCAACGAAAATATTCAACCAATAGTTGGCTTGGTTAGCGCTTATCTTCCGCTTGTAGCTTTGGCAATTTTTTTCAAGGCCGGAAAGCGGTCGATTAGTTGACCCTCGTCAGGCGCACGAGCGGAATGCGCCTGTCGGTTTTGGCTTGATACTCAGCAAAACCAGGCCAAATAGCAACCATCGAATCCCAAATTTTTTGACGGTGAACAGCTGCAGAGCCTTGCTCTTCATAAGTTGAGGCCCGACAATCAAAAACTTCTGCACCAACCTGAATGGTCACCGTCGGGTTGGCAACGAGGTTTTCATACCAAAGAGGGTTCTTTGGGGCACCACCTTTTGACCCGACGATCACAAATTCATCACCGTCGCGACCATATATAAGGGCAGTTCGACGTAATTCGCCCGATTTTCGACCCGTTGTGGTCAGCAACAAAGTCGGCACACCCCGCCAAATATGACCCTCTTGACCGTTGGTCTCGATATATGAGCGAATGTGGTCTTGCACCCAGCCAACTGGGCTATCCACAATTTTTGAATTGGTCATCTGACCAATCTAGCCAAGATTTGCCGAGCAAATAATCGAGTTACACCCTCGTGCCAAACTGTGATGATGGAAATAATCGTTGGCTTGTTGGTCGTCGTCGTTCTCTGTTTGGGTTTTATCGTGATGCGACAAAATGTCGGTGCTAATTCAACCGTTGTGCAGCAGAACTTCGATCAAACTGCACTCATCGACGCCGTAAAAACCGCGGTCGATGCGCAAGTTGGCAAAGCAACCCAACAAGCGCTCGAAAGCGTCAATTCACAAATCGATCGCACCTACGTGGCGCGCACCCAAACTTTGGCGAGCGAAACTAAAAGTCTGCTCGATCCGGTGGCCGTGCAGATGAACGAACTTCGACAGGCAGTGACATCACTTCAATCGAATTACACGACGACAGTTGGCGTGACAGAAACAATCAGCAAACAAATCGACACGCTCAATCAAACGACCTCTGCCTTGCAGTCTGCCCTCAAATCGACGAGCGCACGCGGTGCGTGGGGTGAACAACAATTGCGCAACGTCATCGAACTCGCGGGCATGTTGCCATATTGCGACTTTTATGAGCAGACCACAGTTTCGGGCAACGACAAAACACAGCGCCCCGACGCTCTTATCAAGTTGCCCAACAACGGCTGCGTTGTCATCGACTCAAAAACACCCCTCGACTCTTATCTCAAAGCCCAAGAAACATCTGACGCAACCGCGCGCCAACAATTGTTGAACGAGCACGCCAAAGCCCTGGCTGGGCACGCGAAGGTTTTGGCCGACAAGAAATATTGGCAACAATTCAATCGATCACCCGAGTATGTGATCATGTTTATTCCAGGCGAGTCATTTTTAGCCGACGCTCTGCGCGCAGATGCCACATTGCTCGAAAATGCGATGCAAGGTAGGGTCTTGATCGCTTCACCGGTCAACTTGCTTGCATTGTTGCTCGCCGTAGCAAAAGGCTGGCAAGCATTTCAGATCGCAGAGCACGCCGAGAATATTGCGAGTCTCGGTAGAGAACTATATGAACGTGTCGACATTGTGCTTGAGAACGTCGAAAAAACCGGGCGAGGTCTTGAGACGGCAATCTCTGCGTACAACAAAATGGTCGGCTCGATCGAAGGACGAATGCTGGCGACTTTGCGCAAGTTCAAAGACGCCGGCGTCACGTCTGCTGATTTGACTGAGATCTCGAACATTGACTCGGCACCACGACAAATTTCAGCACCCGAACACACAAAAGAACTCGATAGCTGATTGGTTCGGCATTCGAATAATCGCTAGCATTGTGGCGATGTTCGCAGCAGTTGTTTGGCACTGGTGGTTGGGTGCGGGTCTGTTGATCGCTGGCATCGGTGCGCTGGTCGGCTTGGTTGCTGGCTATTTGAAGACGGTCACTTCGCTAAAGCACCCGAATCGCCGACAACGACAAGCCCAGAAATAATCGGCCCGGGCCGATGAATGCCCTGATTAGCAAACTTCACTCGAGTCGCTTTGCCAGCGAACTTTTGGCTCGGTGCAACTTTGCGCCGGCTGACACACAAGTCAATTGTGCGGTTTCAGGCGGTCAAGACAGCATGGCGATGCTTTTACTCGCCATTTTGAACGGGTGTCAGGTGACTGTGTTTCATGTTGATCATTGTTTGCGCAAAGGCTCAGAGTTGGAGGCCCAAATTGTCGCCGATGTTGCCGAAAAACTCGGAGCAGGTTTCATCGGTAAAACAATCAAAGTCGAACCTGGGGCAAATCTTGAGGCACGGGCCCGCGAAGCGAGATATGAAGTTCTGCCCGAAGATATAACAACTGGCCACACAGCAGACGACCAAGCCGAAACATTGTTGATCAATTTGCTGCGTGGCGCAGGGCTTCAGGGCTTGGCGGCGATGCAGCAAGGCCACAACCACCCGATTTTGGGCCTGCGACGCAGCGAAACCGCGATGCTTTGCAAAGAATTAGAAATCGAGTGCGTGGTCGACACATCGAATGACGACCTCAAATATTTGCGAAATCAAGTGCGACACAAACTCTTGCCGCTAATGAATGAAATTTCACAGCGAGATGTTGCAGTGGTTTTGTCGCGCCAGGCCGAACTATTTCGTGAGGACGCAAATTTTCTGGATGAATTGGCCAAAACTCTCGACCCAACAGATGCAAAGGTGATTGCCCTGGCCCCGGTGGCATTGGCGCGACGCGCCATTCGCTTGTGGCTGACCCAGAGTTATCCACCTGATGCGGCCACGGTTGAACGCGTGCTCGAAGTTGCTCGAGGCACAACCACGGCGTGTGAGATCGGAATGAACCGTGAAGTAAGACGCAGCAACCAGCGACTTCGAATCAACCTGAAGTGATATTGTGCTCTTTTGATGTTCTTGTCTAAAAATTGTGCCGCGTCACTTCTGAGGTCTATCTAGTGCCGCAAAAACTAAGGGGAAAGTGGGCTCTTGGCATTTTGCCCCGCAATTTGACCTGGATCATCAAAGACAAACTCGCAATCTGCGAGCGACCAGGGGGCTTTGGTGTTAACCACCGTCGCGTGCGACGCCAAGAAGAAATAATTTGGTTGCGCGAAAACGACTTCGGTTGCGTTATTTCGCTCAGCACCGCCCCCCACAACCTGCACAGTTACGAAGAGTTGCAGATGCCAAACCAGCATCGACCGATGCCCCACCCCGATGATTTAGACCCGTGGCTGAAATCGTTTTATACCGAACTCTCAAAATTGCTGCAACGCGGTCAGAAAGTCGTTGTTCACGCCGAAGAAGTGAGCGAGCGTCTACACGGCCTAATGGGTGGCTATATCAGATGGTCAGGTTTGGTCGATGATCCAGCTCAGGCGATTATTCTCACCGAACGAATCGCCGGTCGCCAATTAGACCCAGATTCTCGAGAATTGATTCTGCGAGTTCACGAACTGCGCTGAATTCAAAACAGAATCAGTTTGAGTAAATCGCGTTCAGCGAATAACCGAGTTGAGCAGAACTCGGGGTGCCTCGCGCAATGCATTTGTTGCCATTGAGGCTGGCATCTTGTTGCACTCGCTTTCGGCGATGGTCACATATTCTCTAGCAGTTTCAATCGCGTGAGCAATACCCGCGTTCGAGCGAACTATAGACAAAGCGGTATCTCGATCTTTGGAAGAGATCGGCCGACCAAGAAGATCGCGCAATTCAAGCGCATCAGTCGAATCGCTCTTTAGGGTCAAAAGCACCGGCAACGTATAGATGCCTTCTTCCATGTCGTGACCCGCCCGCTTGCCGAGTTCGGCGTCGGTTGCAATCACATCCAAAATGTCGTCGACAATCTGAAAAACCATGCCATATGCAGTGCCATAACTCGTAAGCGCCTCGACAACTGAGCGTTCATGGCCGGCAACCAAAGCGCCGATTCGCGCTGCTGTCGAAAACAATGAAGCAGTTTTGCCTTCGATGCTCACGAGATATGAAGGCACTGAACGCGAAACATCGAACGCCTTGGTCAACTCTTCGATTTGGCCCTCGCAAAGCCTGCCAATAGTCTGAGCCAAAAGCGCCGCAACTTCGGTGCCGAGTGCAGCGGCGATTTCTGAGGCTTTGGCCAACAAAAAATCACCAGCCAAAATGGCCTGCAAATTGCCCCACCTCGCATTTACCGTTTCGACCCCGCGCCGCGTGGCGGCTTCATCCATGACGTCGTCGTGATAAAGCGAACCAAGATGCACCAACTCACAAGAAATGCCACCTTGAATAACTTCGTCGCTTACTGCTTTGTCGTTGCCAACCAGGCCAGCGGCAATCGTCATCACAGGGCGCAGTCGCTTGCCGCCAGCGACAATTAGATGGGCTGCCAGTTCATTGAGGTGAGCGTCACGATTTTTTACCGCCGCAAGAAGCGCAGTTTCGACTCGCTCACGATCGAGATCCATAAATGGAAGCGAAAGAAGCGGTGAGGAAACTGCCATATCCACAGGCTAGGCAACACGCCTTGTGAATTGACGAACTAAGCGTTGTGAGGCTCGTCACGAGCGTCAAGAATCGTCGCAATAGCACCGATACACTTTAAGAAAACCACCCGATTCGACGCACAAGGCGGTCAGAGTTGTTCGAAAGATTCACAGACAGGGCTCGCAGAGTCGTAGTTCTAGCTCAAGAAGAAGCCCGCCTGCTCAATCACTCTTACATCGGCACCGAGCACATCTTGCTCGGGTTAATTCATGAAGGCGAAGGTGTAGCAGCCAAGGGTCTCGAGGCTCTTGGCATCTCGCTAGAGGCTGTGCGCGCGCAGGTCGAAGAGATCATCGGTCAAGGTGGCTCGTCACCTTCTGGGCATATTCCGTTCACGCCGCGGGCCAAAAAAGTTCTTGAGCTTTCGCTTCGCGAAGCGTTGCAGCTTGGTCACAACTACATCGGCACCGAGCACATCTTGCTTGGTCTTATTCGCGAAGGCGAAGGTGTAGCAGCCCAAGTGCTGGTCAAACTTGGCGCAGATCTTGGCCGAGTGCGCCAACAAGTCATTCAGTTGCTGAGTGGCTATCAGGGCCCAGGTGGCAAAGGCGAGGGCGAACCAGTCGGCGCCAAAGATTCCCAACAAGAAAAAGGTGGCAGCCAGATTCTCGATCAGTTCGGTCGCAACCTGACACAACTTGCCCGCGACAAAAAACTTGACCCCGTGATTGGTCGCCTCAAAGAAATGGAGCGCGTGATGCAAATTTTGTCGCGTCGCACCAAAAATAACCCAGTGCTAATCGGCGAACCTGGTGTCGGCAAGACAGCAATCATCGAGGGCTTGGCCCAGAAAATCGTCGCCAACGAAGTGCCAGAGACTTTGACCAACAAGCAGTTGTACACGCTCGACCTTGGTGCGCTCGTGGCAGGCAGTCGCTATCGCGGTGACTTCGAAGAGCGTTTGAAGAAAGTGCTCAAAGAGATAAAGACTCGCGGCGACATCATTTTGTTCATCGATGAGATACACACGCTCGTGGGCGCCGGTGCCGCCGAGGGTGCAATAGATGCCGCGTCGATTTTGAAGCCGATGTTGGCAAGAGGTGAATTGCAGACCATTGGTGCCACGACACTCGATGAATTTAGAAAACATTTCGAAAAAGATGCCGCATTAGAGCGTCGCTTTCAACCCGTCAAGGTCGATGAGCCATCGGTCGCCCATACGATCGAAATTCTCAAGGGCATTCGCGACAAATATGAAACGCACCATCGTGTCACGATCACCGACCAGGCACTCGTTTCGGCGGCCAATCTTGCCGATCGCTATATCTCAGATCGTTTCTTGCCCGACAAGGCGATCGACTTGATCGACGAAGCCGGCAGTCGCCTGCGAATCAAGCGCATGACTACACCACCAGATCTCAAAGAAATTGAAAACAAAATCTCAACCGTGCAAGAAGCCAAGAAGCGCGCCGTCGAAGAACAGCGCTTCGAAGAGGCCGGTCGTCTGCGCGACCAAGAACGCTCGTTGCTCGAAGAGCGAGCGCAAAAAGAAACTGACGTCAAAGCCCAAGGCATTGACTTGTTCGACGAGGTGAGCGAAGAATCGATCGCCGAAGTGCTGAGCATGTGGACGGGCATTCCTGTTTTCAAGTTGACCGAAGAAGAAACAGCCAAATTGCTGAACATGGAAGCCGAATTACACAAACGAATCATCGGCCAAGAAGATGCAATCAAGGCTGTCAGCCAAAGCATTCGTCGCACTCGAGCCGGGTTGAAAGACCCGAAACGACCGAGTGGTTCGTTCATTTTCTTGGGGCCAACAGGCGTCGGCAAAACCGAACTAGCAAAGACCCTGGCAGAGTTTTTGTTCGGTGACGAACAGGCTTTGATCGCTCTAGACATGAGCGAATACATGGAAAAGCACACAGTTAGTCGTCTTGTCGGTTCGCCACCGGGCTATGTGGGTTACGAAGAAGGCGGCCAACTCACCGAGGCCGTGCGACGCAAGCCGTTTTCGGTCGTGTTGTTCGACGAAATCGAAAAGGCACACCCAGATGTCTTCAACACCTTGTTGCAAATTCTCGAAGAAGGTCGCCTGACCGACGCACAAGGTCGCAGCACCGACTTTAGAAACACTGTTTTGATCATGACATCTAACTTGGGCACACAAGATCTGCGCAAAGCCAATGTTGGTTTCGGCAAAAACGACGAGGCGCTCTCTTATGCACGCATGCGCGACAAGGTCAATGAGGCCTTGAAGACTCAATTCAAGCCTGAGTTCTTAAACCGCATTGACGAAGTGATCGTCTTCCACGAACTAGCAATGAGCGAAGTCGTGCAAATGGTCGATCTGATGAGCAAGCGCTTGACGAGTCAACTTGAGGGCCTTGGCCTTGGCCTCGAGCTCACCGTTGAGGCAAAAGAATTGCTCGCCAAGCGAGGCTATGACCCACAACTTGGTGCCCGACCACTGCGACGAGCAATGCAGAGGTTCTTGGAAGATCCACTTTCAGAAAAGCTTCTCAACAAAGAGTTTCATGCGGGCGAGATCATCGTGATCGGCGTCGAAGACGACCCCGACAAGCCAGAAGACAAACGCTTCACCTTCAAGGCAGTTGAGGGTTTTGCTCCCCCTGCGGGCGTCGAGCTCGCTGGCGCAGGCGAAAACACTCCGGCACCTGAGTGAACTTCGCGTCAACTGACGCGCGCCCAACCCGTCTTGCATAAACTATGCAACGCGTGCGCAAACAATCACTGAACCTAAAAATTTTCTACGTGATTTGTGCTGGCCTGATTTTGTGTTCGTGTCAGGTCAACGGTGTCGTCACGGTTGATGTAGCCCAAAGTGGTGCCGGTTTGATCACGGTGAACCTAATTGCTGACTCTGAAGTTGTGGCTGCTGCACCCAATTTGGCAGATGATTTGCGATTTGACGACGCAACTGCCGCCGGCTGGGTGATATCGCGACCCAACAAAACTGCCGATGGGGGCTTGCAAGTTGCGATTACCCACGAATTCGACAACGCCGAACAGGCGGGTGAATTGTTAAACCAGTTGAGCGGCGAATTCGGGCCGTTTAAGCAAATGTCGTTATCACGCAGCGGAAAAGACACAGACTCGACTTTCAAACTTGATGGAATCTTGCAAGTCGACGGCGGTCTCAATGCATTTGCTGACTCGAGCCTGCTGAAAATCGTCGGTGGCGCACCATTTGCTGAAAATCTGCAACAAGCAGAACTAGATCTCGGCAAAGCAATGACAATTGATTTTGTCGCCACATTGCCTGGTGTCATCGAGCGAACCACTGGCATCGACACGGCAAACACCGTGACTTGGCGAGTGCCACTTGATGGCAGCGAGCAGTCTGTGCTGACAATTTCACGCAACACCGCAGTCAGAGCGACCGTTGCGCGACTTGTGGCGAGTTTGTTCAGATTTCTGCTGTTTGCTTGGCTCGGCCTGATGATGATTGTGTCGGCCAGAGTTTTGTACAAACGACGCGGATCAAGTCGCACACCCAATGAATAATCTCTAGTGCAAGATGGTAAAACTTCGCACCGTATATAGATGCACCGAATGCGGTGTTGGGGTTCCGAAATGGGCCGGGCGATGTGGTGCATGCGGAGCATGGAACAGCCTGGTTGAAGACGTCGAAGGTGACGAAGAAATAATCTCCGTGGCAACTGGCATGGCGCTCGTGCCACCGGGCGAACCAAAACCAATCGACGCACTCGATGCCAAAATCTCTGAACCAAAGCCGACAGGTCTTGAAGAATTAGACCGTGTGCTCGGCGGTGGTCTCGTGGCCGGCTCGGTCACCTTGCTCGGGGGCGAACCTGGCATCGGCAAATCAACTCTGTTGTTGCAACTGCTGGCTGCATGGTCTGGGAAAACGCTTTATGTGACGGCTGAAGAATCTGCCCAACAAGTGAGATTGCGAGCCGAGCGACTCGGCGCAATCAAACCCGATTTGTGGCTCGTGGCAGAGATGTCACTGACAAACATCGTCAATGCGATCGATCAAGTCAAACCGCAACTCGTGATCATCGACAGCATTCAGGCAATTGCTGACCCACAGTTGAACTCAGCGCCAGGTTCGGTGGCCCAAGTTCGGGGTTGTGCGCATCGATTAGTGCAAGAAGCAAAAGCTCGCGACCTACCGATTGTGCTGGTCGGCCATGTCACCAAAGATGGTGGCCTCGCCGGGCCACGTGTGCTTGAACACGTGGTCGACACCGTGATGTCTTTCGAAGGCGAGAGGCATCACGCCTTGCGATTGTTGCGCGCAGCCAAACATCGCTTTGGTTCAACGAATGAATTGGGGCTGTTTGAAATGACCGAAATGGGTCTGCGCAGTGTGCCCGATGCGAGCAAACTGTTCTTGGCCGACCGACGTGCTGGTGTGCCTGGTTCGATTGTTGTGCCTGCTCTCGAAGGTCACCGCCCGCTGTTGGTTGAAGTGCAGGCACTGACCAACTTGTCGCCTTCACACGTTTCACCGCGTCGGTCGGCACAAGGTGTCGACTCAGGGCGCTTGGCGATGTTGCTGGCGGTGCTCGAACGGCGTGCGGGCGTGAATCTTGCCCAACACGAGGTTTTTGCATCGGTTGTTGGTGGCGTGAAACTCAACGAGCCTGGTGCCGATTTAGGTTTGTGTTTGGCGCTTGTCTCGGCGGCAACAAATCAGCCACTAACCGACAGTCTCGTTGCTTGTGGCGAGGTGGGTTTGGCGGGCGAATTGCGTCAAGCCAACAACACCTCGCGTCGACTTAGCGAAGCGGCACGACTTGGTTTCACGCGCGCGATAATTCCGGCGAGCAGTGCCAAAAACATAAAAATTTCGGGCATCAAACTTGAGCCGGCCGAAACAGTTGCTCAGGCTCTGACCCTTGCGGGTTTAGCCACCAAGTAGCGTGTCGGTGGTGAAAGTAACAGTCATTATTCCGACATACAACGAAATCGAGAATATTGACTCAATACTTAGAGCAGTCAGAGCGAGCGTGCCTGATGCAGAACTGCTCGTCGTTGACGACAACAGCCCAGATGGCACCGGTCAGCAGGCTGAAAAAACGGCAGATGAGATCGGGCGCGTTCGTGTTTTGCATCGATCAGGTAAAGAGGGCTTAGGCACCGCCTATCGAGACGCTTTCAAACTCGTCATGAGTGGTGATACAGAAGTGATAGTCACGATGGACGCTGATTTTTCACACGACCCTGAGACAATTCCACAATTTCTTCGGGCGATTTCTAATGGGGCTGAAATAGTTGTTGGTTCGCGCTATATCACAAATGGCATGAGTGTAAATTGGCCCCTTCATCGCTTGCTTCTGTCTAAATGGGGCAACCGCTACACAGCCTTCATGTTGAAATTGAACGTTCATGATTGCACAACGGGTTTTCGCGCATTCACCACAGATTCGCTGAGAAAAATCGGAGCCCTAAATACCGTTAGCCAAGGCTATGCATTTCAAACAGAGATTCTGTTCTTGGCCAACAGCAATAGCAAAATTGAAACTGTCGAGGTGCCGATAATTTTCCACGACCGCAAATATGGAAAATCAAAAATGAACGCTCGAATTATTCGCGAGTCGATGTTGTTGGTTACGCGCTGGGGCATTGCCCTGCGCACGGGCATCGGTCGCAAACACCTACCGCGCTAAAGCGACAGGCTTTTCAGAGATCAGTGAACTCATCAAGCAAGTTAGTTTCTTTGATGGCTCGTGGGTCAATAACGAATCAGAGTTGACCGCACGCATATAGCTTTCGAATTCGAACCGCACACCCGCCAGGTTGCCTCGTGAGGCGTGTGCCCGCATACGCAATGCGAAAAGTTCTTCATGGGCACCCAAAACTTTTAGCCCTTGAGCAGTCGCCCAAAAGACTCCCTCAATTTCACCCCGTTGAAGATCAATTTCAGCCGCCATAGTCGCCGCACGAATGACGGTCATCACCAATTGAGAAGTAATGCCCTCGGCATCTGGCCACAAATATCCAGTACCCGCAAAAGGCAGATCGCGAACCAATTGAAGACCCCGACGCAATTCCACAACCGCCAAATCGGGGCTCAGACCTTTAGATCTCTCGATGCAGGCTTGCAACAATTCGCCGTCGCTGATGATCGAACTATGAAACGGCAACAAATCATTGAAGGTTCTCGGTATCCACTCTTCAAAAGATGACAGAAGCTCGGTCTGATTAAGGGTGCGACGAATATCTGAGACAACATTTGAAAAAGTTGCATCAGCCACCGTGAACTCCCACAGCGCGGTGCGGGCGGCACTACGGGTTGGTCGTGCACGATGACTAGTTAGCCAAGCCAACAACTCTGTGGTCTTGGATTTTTCGAATTCAATTACCGTGCCGTCAGCAAGTTGCACCTCCACGGGGCCAAGGGTGCGCACGAGAACTTTATATTCATCTGCGCCGTCTGATTTAGTTTCTAAATTATTTGGGTTAGTTTCAATAGTGCTCGAACTTCGCACAACGTCTCGCAAGAGTTCGCTAACTGCTTCAAGCTGCGAGACCGACAGACCATACGGAATGAACTGAAAATCTTCCGGGCTCAAGCTCCAACCCGAAAGACTGGATTCAATTGCCAGAGTTGCATTTGCCACCCGATGTTGACAAACAACTGCCACACCCATCTCAAGTAGTTGATCAATTTCGTGACTGTCGAGTGTCTGACGACAGAATATGACACAAGACAAATCTGAGGCCTCCACCAGGCCGGCAAGTTCAGTGGCCGAGTCTGCCGACCAGATATTGCCTAAACGGTCTGAATCAAGCGGACTATTCCCATAAACAACAACTTGAAGACTCCTAGTTGAGGCAAATAATGTCGAGATCAATAACCCATTGAACACTTTTTGTCGATCAGAATCGTTTTCGCTGACGATGCTTAATAAGGAATTTCTGCCCAGATCAACAAATACGAGTTGCGAATCGTGCATGCCACAAGGCACAAAGATTGGTGCATCTGAGTTGGCTTTCATGAACACCTGAGAAAGCTTCCCCAAGGCCTCAGAATCAGATGAGTGAACAGCGCGAAGACTTTGTTCAAAGATAATAGATTTTGCCGAAGGATGAGCCAGTCTTGAACCTGCTTCAAGTCTGCAGAGGTATCTAGCTCGTAATCGCGAAATCTCAAGCAATAATCCGCCAACGACCACAGAGCAAGTAAACAACGAATTGATTTTGCCCGTCTGACTTAATTTTTCTGAATCTTTGACCTCGTCAATGCTCACGTTTGGCGCAGTTGCAACGGCGTGACCTCGGGTCGGAATTAATAAAGTCCAAAGCGCTGTGATTGTAAAGAATAACCAACTACGCGGAATAAATGTCTGCTGAAATTTGACTCGAAACGCAATATATCGAAACAAGTCAACAACCAAATGGCTAACAATAAATAACACCAACAAGCCCAGACCTAGTTTGAGAGCATTCACGAAATTCTGTGGCTGTGAAACGGCTAATTGCATGTCTACTTATCTCTTGGCTCAGCCCTGCGCGAAACGCTGATTTCGTGGCTAGAGGCCCCAAATATCTTGAGCAGCGTCATCTCGAGTTCTGTACCAACTTTGACGGTCACCGACTTTGAGCTTGTAAAAATTTCACCATTTACATCAAAAGGCGCCAAATAATTCAAAGCTGCAATTCGAGCCTGGATTTCGTCAACTTTCGGTTCGCCAGAGCGCAAATCAGTCAACTCTTGGGCTCCGATTCGCGCAGCGTTTTCTGCGAGGTCAGCGATCTCAATGCGACGAGCGATCAATCGACCACCATCAACACCAAGACCGGCACACACCACGAAAGTCATCATCAAGCCAATCACAAATGCTGTGACTACTCCAGATTCAGAGTTGCGTGCAGATCTATTTTTCATCAATCAACACGCCAGCGATCAAAAACCTCGGTCGAAATTGCTGACACTCGACGTTGTGTCACGCCAAGCAACATCAGGCCCTGAGTATTGATCATGCAGCTAACCTCAACTCGCACGGCGCTGTCGCCGTCCTGGTCGACTATCGAAGTTTGAACCGAGAAGTCTCGACATGACGACGACTCATCAGCAAAGACACGCTCGACGACTTGAAAGGCAGTCGAATCAACCCGCGACCTGCTTACTTTTGATGCCCCTCGGGCCGCCTGGTCTGCTGCATGACGCACTTGAATTGCCGAGCCTGATGCACGACCCGAATAAACGCCAAAAAGAATCAATATCATCAATACCGGTGCGAGCAACACCAGCTCAACCGTGGCTGAACCTTGGTGAGACTTCATCTTTGATCTTCTCCAACAAAGCTTTCAAGAGGTTCTTGGCGTTGCCTAACAACTGAAGGCGGGAAAAATGGCGCGACGTTTGGAACTGCGACTCGCACTTTGGCCGAGACAAAACCATCGTCAATTTCTATAGTTGGCACACCGATAATTTGTGCCCCAAGTTCGACTGCGGTTCTTGTTGCCGAGTTAACTGCTAAAACTAGGTCTCCTTCAGAGTTCGCTGCCGCACTGGCACCATTGCTAGACGCAATCGAGGCAATCTGAGAGAAGTGCATGAAAAGCATGGCCTGAATTGCGATGAGCAACATTGACATCACGATCGGCACGGCGATGACGACTTGCACCACCGTCTCGCCGGGCTCGAACGTGCTGTCACTTGATTTCACTATCGCCTCATCGACCCAGATATCAGCCGAGATCTAGTGAATTAGCTTTGTCTGTTACCCGACTTGTGATAGTTGCACCTACTGCAATCGCCAGAGCGATCAACGCCGCAGCCATAACGACCGTTGTTGCACTTACCTCGCCGTTCTCACTGTCTCGTTGCACCGAAGCGGCAAACCGAATCCAGTAATACTGCCAGATGTTCTTTATTCCTGTCATATTTTCTCCTTTGTTTTGTTTTAGTAACATCAAAAACTTTCCAGCACAAGGTGCACCGCTGGGTATCCGATCAAAGCAATAAAAGCAATAAACAGAAAGACCATCGGAATACCCATGCGTTCGGTAGCACTCTGCGCTTGAGCCTCTATCTCGCCCATGTGTCGGTTGCGCAACGATTCGGCACGAGCAGAAAGTGATAACCGAATGCGCGCTCCGTGCTCACCAGCAAGTTGAACACTTCCGGCAACTTCTGAGACTTCAGCAATGTTGTAGGTTGCACCCAACGCGGCCAGTTCAACCCATGGTGACTTGCGAGAACTGCGAGCCCGAGTCAACGCGTTTCGAATCTCGGCAAACGACCACCCGTCGCCCGCTTCAGCCGCTGCAATAAGGGCTGTCTCAGTACCCGAGCCACCTGCGAGCAAAACATTGACGAGATCTAAGTAGCTCGAAAATGAATGAAGAAAATCTTGTCGCCTAGATTTGGCCTTTGCTCTCATCTGGCTATCGGGCAAAAAGAAACCGATAACAAGTGAACTCGAAACAGTGAGCATTGAAATGCTCACTGATAATCGAACTGACAAAAGGCTTAATATGACGATCAAACCCATCGCTCCGATGCCGGCAACCAACATCGTCGCGAGTTTGCGCGAAACCATCTCTGAGGCTTGAAAGCCAGATATTGCCAAGTCGGCTCGATGCTGCCTTTGGGCGCGGCGAATCAGCCAAAGCATGCCGTGCTCGAGACGACTGCGCAATTCAAGAACTCGATTTGTAAAAGCGCCGGGACAAAAGACAAAAAATAGTCCTAGACCACCGATAGCACCGAACAAAATTTGAAAAATGCTCATTTAAATCACCTACTGGCGTCTCGTCGGCGAATGAATCTTTGAGGTGCTGAGATGCGTGAAAATTGGTCGAGCATTATCAGCGAACAGCCAAACAAGATGAAGATTGCACTCAGAATGACTTGACCCTCAACAGACGAATAGACGTTCAGATATTCACGATTGAAAATGACCAACGCGCAAACAAAACCGATTACAACAAACGAAATAATGCGCACCGAACTTCTCGTACGAGCACGCCCGACCCAGATGCGAGTTCGCATGCGACCCTCGTCCCTGGCGCACTGGGCAAGGTGGCCTAGAAGCTGGGCCAAATCACGGGCTTGATATTCGTTTGCCGTAATTAGAGCTGCAGAAACAAAGTCGCAAGTCGGATGATCGACGTCATCTGCGAACCGACGCAGACCGTCACTCAGTTTGCCGTATTGAATTTGAGCACTCAGCCGACTGACCGCGCTCGAAATCTCGTTAGGCGCATGCATTGAAGTCGCCACAATCGCCTGCTCTAGACCATGAGCGCCAGCCAAAGTGTCGCGAAGTTGCTCTGTCCAAGTTGCGATTGCATCGGCAAGTCCTCGTTCATCTCGGCGCAGGCGATGCTTGGATTTCAAAGTTGGTACCGCACTGACAACTATCCCCACGACAACACTCACCAACAGCCAGTTCGTCAACAAAAAAGCCAGAATCGCCACAATGGGTGGGCTGGCGAATCTCATTGACTTAAACAGCCTTGGTTTGATTTCTATGGCACTCGAATTTCTCTTTTTTCTTGAGCCTGTCAGCCTCGTCAGGCTCAGCAAGATGCTGAAAAGACCAAAGCCAAACGTGGCACCACAGGACAAAACTGCGAAATTAGTAATCACAAATCTGCGCGATCGTCGTAGCCGTATTTCGATAGCAGATCTCGGGTAATTTCTCGCACTGGAAAAGCTTTTGTCAATTCTCCTTGATCATTAAGTGAAAATATCTCGTTGGAAACGATGTTTGATCCATCTGAGTCAACAACTTCTCGAACCGATGTAACCTGTCGCCATTGATTGGAGTTGTCGATGTAGACAACTAAGTGCAGGGCACTAGCGAGAAGTAAATTGATCGTGTCGACTGGCAAACCTGTCGCTGCCATAGAAACATAGGCGGCAAGTTTTGGAAATACAGACCGTGTCGAATCGGCGTGCATTGTGCACATCGAACCGTTGTTGCCCTGACTCATGGCAAGCAACATCGGAAACGCTTCTGCTCCGCGAACTTCGCCGACAATTACTCGATCTGGATCCATTCGAAGAGCCATACGAGTTAGATCTGCGAGCGTTATTTCTCCCCGGCCTTCGATATTTGCTGGGCGTGACTGCAACGCATCATGATCTGGGTGCAGATGCTCAAAATGGTCAAGCCCAAGTTCATATGCGTCTTCAATCGTCACTAGTCGTTCGGCTGGTGGCACCTCGTTGATCAAGGCACGCAACAAAGTTGTTTTGCCAGAGCCAGTGCCTCCGGCGATGACGATATTTCTTCGAGCCCTAACTGCGGCACCCAAGAAATCTCGCAAATCTTCGGTTAGTAGTCCACGCAAATGAAGCTCTTCAAGACTTGAGATTTCGAATCGATGGCGACGGATAATCAAACTTGGACGTTGCGAAATATCCATCGTCGCAAACATTCGAGAACCATCAGGAAGTTGCATGTTCAACTCAGGGGTGCCCGCATCGAAGCGGCGCTCTTGACGTGAAAGTCGAGTCGAGGCTCGGCGCACAAGTTCTATTAACTCTTCATCGGTTTCGACAACTGGGTCTCGAGTTTCGCGCAGACCATTGCGCAGTTTCACCCAAACACGACCATTGCCTCGCACGTGAATATCACTAATCTCATCATCTTCAAGCAAAGGCTGAAGCCGACCTAAGCCGAGAACTTGGGCGATTGCCGCAGAAGATATTTGAGCCTCATCAAAAACTGTCAAAACAGATTTACCCTCAGCGCGACGACTGGCCGCAAATCGCAACAGCTCAGCATGCACCGCAGTTCGGGCAAACTCATGTTCTTCTTGGTTGCTAGGCTCGCGCAAATTTCTAGCTCGCCGATCTAGACGCTCGTCAGTCAGCAGGTCACCAAGTCGTGAAGCCAACAAATTAATCAGTTGCTGATCGACAGTTGGTGATGAGAGCGAATCGAGCAAAGTCATGAGCCAACTTGATCTTTAACCAGTTCTTGGGACTGATTATTGGCAACCCGCACTATGTGAACCTCCCCGGCACGGGCAATGGCCATCGATAAATCGAGAGAACTGCGAAATGTCACCAACGACGCATCGTTATCTTGACCCTTTTCCAAAGACCAAATCGTGACGACCTGTTCAAATAACTCTGGTTGTGATTGCTGGCTGAGGGCAATATCTGGCACCGTAACAATGCGAACCTGATCGCCAACTGCAAGGTCGACCGGAAAATTGCCCTGATCTACCGAGGCACTTGTCAATGCTTCGGTTGGTTGAAGCGGAGTTCGATCACTCAACATCGACCGCATCAATGGATTAGACGATCGCAAATCGACAAGCACTGTTTGGCCGATTAACGAACTTGCCTCGGATTCGAAAATAAACGCATCAGACAAAGACATCGGAACCTCGATTGCAACCAAGTCTTCAGGCGTGATTTTTGCACCACGCTGCAGATCGTGACCCGCCCCAACCACAACGACGATCGAGTCACCAGAGCGAGACAAAAGAACCGAACCAAGGGCACCCCCCAGCATCAAAGCCAAGCCAACTGCCAACTCGGGTATACGCCAATGACGCTTTTCAGCACTGTCAACTTGTTTGGCTTCGACACGATCTTGCATCGCCCGTGCACGTGATCGCGTCAGATTTTCTACAACGGCTTGACTCGCCACAACTTGGCCCTTCTGCGAAAGTTTCGGCAAAAATGTGTGTTTGGGGTAGGCACTACGGAGGTTCTATTGCCCACCGACTTGAGGTGCCAAACTTTGCGCAAAAAATCTTCAATTACATGTGCGTAATTCATAAACTTGATCATTAGAGATTGCATGAAATCCGAAATTTGCGAGCAAATAGAATTTGTCTCTGAAGGGGCAATCTTGCGTGGGCGGCTTTATCGACCC
>CAYOVI010000020.1:0-20986 GCA_964407365.1 uncultured Ferrithrix sp. | reverse complement strand
ACTTCCTGCCGGTCGGAAATGCCGCACCGCCGCGACCGACAAGACCAGATTTTGTAACTTCGGCGATCACATTTTCGCTACCAATATCAAATGCCTTGCGCAACGCCAAAAACCCGTCGTGAGCCAAATAGTCGCTTATCTTGAGTGGGTCAACGATGCCGATTCGAGAAAGCAAAACCAGATCTTTGTTCGGGGTTTGGGGCGCGGCAAGAGCAATCGGCTGTTCTGGTGGGGTGGCTTTGCCCGAGACAAGTTCAGAAATTTGTTCTTTGGTGGCTGGCGCGAGCACCTCTTGTCGCAATTGCACACCAGATTCAATGACCAGCACTGAAGGTGCGCGCTCGCAAGTGCCCAAGCACGGAGATGCGATCGAACCTGGTGGAAGATTTTCTTCGGTACAACCCGACGCCGCTCGACAGGCAAGGTCAACGCAAACATGCACTTGTCGCGCTGGGCGCTCATTCGTATCGAAAAGTGCATAAAAGGTTGCGACGCCGTAGATTTCGGCAGGAGCGATATCTAAGCGCTGTGAAATATAGTTAATCGCTCCGCGACTGATATAGCCGATTCGGTCGTTGACGCTGTGCAAAGTAGGCAAAAGCAGGTGTCGCTTCTGACGCAGGCTCTCGCCTCCACGGGCAACCCGCAATCCACGTTCATCGCGTTGGGCGCCCTGAGACGTTTCGGTGGGTGGGCCGAGCAACAAGTCAACCGCGAGTTTTTCCTCGGTGTTAGGGGCGCCTGAGGCGATTTTAAGATCCATTGCCTTATTGACTTTAGGACTTAAACACCCATGACGGCGACTTGTCTACGATTAACTACATATATATGTCCAAAACTTTTGTTTCCGCCGCCGACTTCGTAGATCTAGATCGATATCCGATAGATCGAGACTGTCAGCAGCGCCGCGAGTTGCTCACAAACGCACAGGCTCTGATCAAATCCGACGGCTGTGCAGTTCTCAAAGGTTTCATTCGCCCCGAAAAGATCGCTGATCTGGTTGCCGAGTGTGACGGCGTTGAGCAATTCGGTCACCGCAACTTCACCCGAACAAACCCTTATTTTCTTCCAGATCGCCCAGATCTACCAACTTCGCATCCGCTGCGCAGATTTTATGATCGGTCGAACGCATTTGTTCCCGCCGACAACTTGGGCCAAGGCAGCATATTGCGTTCGATTTTTGAATGGCCGGCATTTTCGCCTTTCATCAAAGAGGTATTGCAAGAAGAAAAATTTTTCCCCTATGCCGACCCCTTGGCAGATGTCATCGTAAATCTGGCCGAAGAGGGCGGTGGATTTCCTTGGCACTTCGACACCAACAATTTCACCGTGACCTTGGCGATTCAAAATGCCAATTCAGGTGGAGAATTTGAATACAGCCCGATGGTGCGATCGTTGACCGAAGAAAACTATGAGCAAGTCGAGCGAGTGTTAGACGGCGAAAAAGATTTGATCAAGACGGTTTATCTTGAGCCAGGTGACTTGCAGATTTTCAAGGGTCGATACTCGCTGCATCGCGTAACGCCACTAAAAGGTGAGCGCAAGCGTTATGTTGCGATCTTTAGTTATGTTTCAGAGCCCAACATGGTGAGCAGCCCTCAAAGGGCAAAAGAGCTATATGGTCGTGTGCTGCCGATTCATCTAGAGCGTGCTGGGTTGCGTGCAGATGCACTAATTGATTGACGCATAGCGGTCAATGAAAGCAATCGTTACGACGGGAAACGGTGGTTACGACAAACTCGTATATCGCGACGTTCCCGACCCTGTTGTCGGGCCCGGAGAACTGATAGTCAAGGTTTTGGCGGCTGGTGTCAACAACACCGAAATAAACACTCGACTGGGTTGGTATTCGAATTCGATAACTACGTCCACAAATTTGGTTGCAGTCGACGAAAAATTGTCCGCGATTCAAAAGCCCGACGGTGGTTGGAATGTCGCTACACCTTTTCCGTTCATCCAGGGCACCGATTGTTGCGGAAAAGTGGTCGAAGTCGCCCAAGATGTGAACAAAGAGCTCTTGGGCAAGCGAATCTTGATTCGGCCTTGCATGAGACCAGATGGGTTTGGTTCGATGCGCAATGTCTGGATGGGTTCAGATTTCGACGGGGCATTTGCCCAATTGGTCAAAGTGCCCGCCAACGAGGTCTTCGTCGTCGACTCTGACTGGAGCGACGTTGAACTTGGTTCAATTCCCTGCAGTTATGGCTCGGCCGAGAACATGGTCTTGCGGTCAAAAGTTTCTTCAGGTGAACACGTTTTGGTCGCCGGAGCCTCGGGAGGTGTTGGCTCTGCTGCCTTGCAATTGTCAAAATTGCGTGGCGCCAAGGTGACTGCGATTGTCGGCGCCGACAAAATTGAACATGCAAAAAATCTGGGTGCCGATTATGTAATCAAACGCGACGAAGACCTGGTTGTCGCATTGGGTGAAGAGTCTGTGGATGTTGTGATCGACAATGTAGGAGGCACCAATTTTGATTCGATGTTGCGAGCGCTCAAGCGAGGCGGTCGCTATGTCTCGTCTGGGGCCATAGCGGGCCCGATAGTGAACCTTGATCTGCGAACTTTTTATCTCAAAGATCTCTCGTTGATTGGGTGCACCGCATGGGATGAACCGGTCTTTCCGAATTTGGTTTCATATATCGAGAAACACAAGATCAGACCAGTCGTTGCCAAGACTTTTGCATTGACAGAAATTGCCGAGGCCCAAAGAGAGTTTCTCGAAAAAAAGCACTTCGGAAAATTTGTTTTAGTGCCAGAGCACTAGCCGAGATTATTCTCCTGCGACCGGCACTTTCGGGTTGATTCGTTCGATTCTGACGGCAGCCGCCTTAAATTCCGCGGTGCCCGACTTCGGGTCGGTTGCGTCTATCGTGATCAGGTTCGTATTCACTTGATCTGGAAAATGCATCGTCATAAAAACCAGACCAGGTCGCAAACTCTTGTCGATTCGCACCGGCACCTCGAGTGATCCACGCAAAGAACTTACGCGAACAATTTCGGCATCGCGAACCGAGAGTTTTGCCGCGTCTTCGGGTGACACGTCGATCGTTTCGCCAAATCGCAACGGACTATCAAAGCCACGAGTCTGTACGCCCGTGTTATAAGAATCAAGGCGGCGACCTGTCGTTAGTCGCAACGGAAACTCAGGTGAGGTTGCTTCAACGGGCGGCTCGTCGATCACGACGCTGAAGGGCGCCAGCCGTCCCCGTTTGGCTGGGTCTTTTTCCCACAAGCGTCCGTGCAAAAACGATGGCTCGAGCGAGGTTTCACTGAAGCACGGCCACTGAATGCCACCAAGTTCGGCGAGACGTTTATATGACATACCCGCATGCATCGGTGAAAGGCTGCGAAGTTCGTCCCAGATTTCTTCGCTAGAGCGGTAATTCCATTCGTGGCCCATTTCGCGGGCCAAATCGACGAGTATTTGAATATCGTCTCGGGCATTTCCAGGCGTGTTCAACGCCTTGCGCACTCTTTGAACTCTCCGCTCTGAGTTAGTGACTGTGCCATCGCTTTCGCACCACGAGGCCGAACCAGGAAAGACCACGTCGGCGAGTTCGGCGGTTTTTGTCATAAAGATGTCTTGAACAACCAAGAAGTCGAGGCTCTCTAACAAGTGCACGGCGTGAGCTCCGTCGGCTTCCGATTGTGCGGGGTTTTCGCCAATCACGAAAACAGCGCGCAGTTCTTTGCGCTCCATGGCTTCGAACATTTGGGTGAGGTTCAAACCGTTTTTTGGCGGAATGACGCAATTCCATTTTTTGTTGAATTTTTCTCGGGCAACATCGTCTTCGACATCTTGAAAGCCGGGCAATTTGTTGGGTAGAGCACCCATGTCGCCGCCACCTTGCACGTTGTTCTGACCACGCAACGGGCTCAGACCCGATCCGGTTTTGCCCACGTGGCCACAAAGCAGCGCCAAATTGATCAGCGAAAGCACGTTGTCGACACCGTTGTGGTGTTCGGTGATGCCCAATGTCCAGCACAACTGGGCAGAGTTGGCCTGGGCGAACGCGTGGGCGAGTTCTTTGATGGCATCGGCTGGCACACCTGTTACCTTGCTGCCGACTTCGAGCGTCCACGGTTCTACCGACTTGGCGTATGTTTCAAAATTTGTGGTGCCGTTGGCGATGAAATCTTTGTTGGCCAAGCCAGCGTGAATGATTTCGCGCGCAATCGTGTTCGAAAGTGCGATGTCTGTGCCAACATTGAGACCCAGCCACATGTCTGCAAATTCGGCCGATGCCGTGCGGCGGGGGTCAACGACGAAAAGTTTCGCTCCGTTGCGCACGCCTTGCAGAACGTGGTGAAAATAAATTGGATGCGCTTCTCTGGCATTCGAGCCCCAGAGAACGATTACTTCGGTTGTTTCGACCTCGGCATATGAACTGGTGCCTCCGCCTGCTCCAAAGACGGTGGCCAGACCGACCACCGAAGGTGCGTGTCAAGTTCGATTGCAAGAATCAATGTTGTTGGTGCCGATCACCGCACGAGCGAACTTTTGGGCGATGAAGTTCATCTCGTTTGTTGACTTTGAGCAAGAGAAGAACCCGACAGCCGTTGGCGAAAACGCGTCACGCGTCGTGGCGAGACCTTTGGCCGCCCTTGAAAGAGCCTCTTGCCATGAGGCGACTCGCAAAACGCCATTGTCACGAACCATCGGCTCGGTAATTCGCATGTAGGGGTCGAATTTGTGTTTTGCCACGAAAATTACTTTAGCGACCTGAGGCGGGTTGTCAGCGTTCAAAGCGCTGTCTGTAGAGTAAAAGGTCGCACGAACCTGGGTGAATTTTTGCTGAAAGAGGACTAATGGGGTTTCCTACAGATCTTGAGATTGCGCGCAAAGCAACTGCCTTGCCGCTGGCCGACATCGCCGCCCAAATGGGCATCGCCAACGAATTTCTTGAGCCCTATGGCAAAAGTCTCGCCAAGATAAGTCTTGACGCGATCGACTCGATGAAGTCGCGACCAAAAGCCAAGTATGTCGTGGTCACTGCAATTACCCCGACGCCATTGGGCGAGGGCAAAACCACAACAACCGTTGGTTTGGGTCAGGCGATGAAGCACATCGGCAAGAAAGCGACAATTAGTTTGCGTCAGCCGAGCATGGGCCCGACTTTTGGCATCAAAGGTGGTGCTGCAGGTGGCGGTTATAGCCAGGTGATTCCGATGGAATTGTTGAACCTGCACCTCACCGGCGACTTCCATGCAGTCACTGCTGCGCACAACTTGTTGTCGGCCATGGTCGACAATCACTTGCATCAGGGCAACGAACTCGACTTGGACTTGAACAACATCACCTGGCGTCGAGTTATGGATGTCAACGACCGTTCGCTGCGAAATTTGATAATTGGTCTAGGCACCAAAGAAGACGGTGTCGTGAGACAAACCGGCTTTGACATCACCGCTGCCTCAGAGGTGATGGCGATTCTTGCCCTTGCGAAATCAAAAGAAGACATGCGCGCCCGTTTTGCTCGAATCGTCGTTGGCTACGACTCTCAGGGCAAACCAGTTACGGCCGAACAATTGAGTGCTGCTGGTTCGATGGCTGTGATCATGGCAGATGCGATCAAGCCCAACTTGTTGCAGACAATCGAAAACACGCCGGTGATCGTGCACTCTGGGCCCTTTGGCAATATCGCACACGGCAACTCTTCGATTGTCGGCGATCTAATTGGCATTCATTCGGGTGACTATTTGATAACCGAAGCAGGTTTTGGTGCGGACATGGGCGCCGAAAAATTCTTCAACATTAAGTGCCGTGCATCTGGGCTAGTGCCTGATGCTGCGGTGTTGGTTGCCACGGTTCGCGCTCTCAAGGCACACTCGGGCAAATACAAGATCGTTGCCGGCAAGGCTTTGCCCGAAGACCTGCTGAAGGAAAACCCCGAGGATGTCATCGCGGGTGCGGCCAATTTGGTCAAGCAGATCGAAAACGTCAAAGCTCATGGTGTTTCACCAGTAGTGGCGATCAATGGTTTTCCGACCGATCACAAGTCGGAGCATGAGGCGATCAAAAAGATCGCCGAAAAAGCCGGCGCGAGAGTCGCCGTGTGCACCCATTTCGCTGACGGTGGTGCGGGTGCAACAGATCTAGCCAACGCCGTTGTTGAGGCTTGCAACGACAAAAATACGTTTCATTTTCTCTATCCAGACGAGGCGTCGCTCAAAGAAAAAATTGAAAAAATTGCGACAACAATTTATGGCGCTGCCAAAGTCGAATACACGAGCCTTGCCAACAAGCAGATCAAAAATTACACAGACAACGGCTTTGCAAATCTTCCTATTTGTGTGGCCAAGACACATTTGTCAATTTCTGGTGATGCTTCGCTTCGAGGTGCGCCAACCGGTCACACGCTCAACGTAAGAGAGGTTCGGGCATCTATCGGCGCGGGCTTTGTTTATCCGATTTGTGGCGATATGCGCACTATGCCGGGTCTGGGCACCAAGCCTGCGGCGGCGATAATCGACTTTGACAAGAACGGCGAAATAGTCGGCCTTTCATGATGAATGACGTAAAGCGCACCGCTGGTGGTGCAGTTTTGCTCGACGGCATTTGGCTGCGAGACCAGACTGTGTCAAAAATCGGCGAGACAATCGTCGCAGCTGGTAGCCCGAAAATTTGTCTGGCCACAGTTCTCATCGGTGATGATCCACCGAGTCATATATATGTGGCCAACAAGCACAAAATGGCCCAAAAGGCGGGCATGGTCTCGCGCGGTCTCAACCTGCCAGCCACCGCCACTCAGCAACAGGTCATGCAAGCCGTTGAAGAATTGGTTGCCGACCCGAGCGTGCACGGCATTTTGGTGCAGTTGCCTTTGCCGAAACATATTGACACCGAAGCCGTGCTCAGTTTGTTGCCGGTCGAAAAAGATGTAGACGGTTTGACTGAGAGGTCGCTCGGTCGTTTGGTGCGCGGAGTCAAGGGTCACGTGCCTTGCACTCCGCTTGGGGTTTTTCGTTTGTTGCAGAGTTACAAAATTGAAACCAAAGGCAAGCGAGCAGTCGTGATCGGCCGTTCGGCATTGGTGGGTCTGCCGCAGATGTTGTTGCTTGTAGGGCGGGCCGCTGATGCAACGGTCACGGTCGCGCACAAGTCGACCCACGACATGATCGAGGTTTGTCGAGAGTCCGACATCATTATCGCTGCCGCCGGTTCGGCGCGCATGGTTACCGCGGCCCACGTCAAGCCAGGTGCGACGGTCATCGATGTCGGGGTCACGCGCATAGACAACAAGATCGTTGGCGATGTTGACTTTGCCGCCGTGCAGTCGATTGCCGGGGCGATCACGCCGATGCCTGGCGGCACTGGTCCGATGACAATCGCCTGTCTGCTCGAAAATACCCTTGAGGCGGCCCGCATGTTGGGTGCAATTTGAAAAAAATAGCGACTGTCTACGATTACATAATCGTGGGCGGCGGTTCAGCCGGATCTGCCCTTGCGAATCGACTAAGTGCAAACCCTGAAAAAAAAGTTTTGGTGCTTGAAGCAGGCAGGCCCGACTATTGGTGGGATGTATTCATTCACATGCCGGCGGCCTTGACATTTCCGATTGGTAGCCGATTTTACGATTGGCTCTACGTCTCAGAGCCCGAGCCCCACATGAACAATCGGCGAATCACCCAAGGTCGTGGCAAGGTGCTCGGCGGCTCGTCGAGCATCAACGGCATGATCTTTCAACGCGGCAACCCACTCGACTATCAGCGTTGGGCTGCTGATCCCGGTATGTCGACTTGGGACTATGCACATTGTCTGCCATATTTCAAGCGCCTCGAAAATTGTTTGGCCGCCCCAGTTGACGACCCATTTCGGGGCCACAACGGACCTTTGGTTCAAGAACGCGGTCCAGTCAAGAACCCGTTGTTCGGTGCGTTCTTCAAGGCTGTTCAGCAGGCGGGTCATGAACTGACCTCTGATGTGAACGGCTATAAGCAAGAGGGTTTTGCGGCCTTTGACAGAAATTTGCGTCGTGGGCGAAGATTGAGTGCCGCACGAGCCTATTTGCATCCGGTGAAACATCGAAAAAATCTTCGCGTGCTCTGTCGAGCCCTTGTCACCAAACTCATAATTGAAGATAAAAAAGTTGTCGGCGTAAATTTTGAATTGCCCTTTGGTCGCAAACGAACGGTCGCGGCTAAAGAAGTGGTTTTGTGCGGAGGGGCGTTCAACTCACCACAGTTGCTGCAGGTCTCGGGCATTGGAGATCGAGATCACCTGAACAAAGTTGGCGTCAAGGTGGTGCACCATTTGCCAGGTGTTGGTGAGAATTTGCAAGATCATCTCGAGGTCTATGTGCAACACAAATGTGTGCAGCCGGTTTCGCTCAACCCGATGTTGAAGCTGCGATATCGCCCGTTGATTGGTTTGCAGTGGCTTTTCCGACGTGGGGCGGGGGCATCGAATCATTTTGAAGGCGGTGGTTTCATTCGTGGCAACGATTCATACAAATATCCGAACCTGATGTTTCATTTCTTGCCAATTGCCGTTCGTTATGACGGGTCGGCCCCGGCTGGCGGCCACGGCTATCAGGTTCACATTGGTCCGATGTATTCGAATTCTCGAGGCAGCGTGAAGATCAAATCACCCGATGTTCGTGTCAAACCTGAATTGCGCCTCAACTACATGTCGACGCCAGAAGATCGTCAAGAGTGGGTTGAAGCGATTGCTGCTGCTCGAAAAATTCTGTCGCAACCCGCATTCAAAGATTTCGACGGTGGCGAGATTTCGCCTGGCCCCGATTGCCAGACTGATTCACAAGTTCTCGAATGGGTTCGTCGAGATGGCGAGACGGCTTATCACCCATCTTGCACCTGCAAGATGGGCACCGACGAGATGGCCGTTGTTGATCCTTTGACGATGAAAGTGCACGGCATCGACGGTCTCAGGGTCGCCGATGCTTCGGTGATGCCTTATGTGACCAACGGCAATATTTATGCTCCGACAATGATGATCGCCGAGAAGGCGGCTGACATAATTTTGGGCAATTCGCCACTCGAACCCCAGACGGTGGGTTACTTCAGCCGTCAAAACTGATAGCGTTCAATTTGTTGTGTCAGACCCCAGGTGAAACTAATTTGCGACTAATCACGGAGTAAAAGTGAGCGACGAAGAATTTCAAGACATAGATTTGGCAAAGCTCTCAGACGACGACCTCGTCGCCCAAATGCATGACGATCTTTACGACGGGCTAGGTCCAGAGATCATTGAGGGCACCACAATCTTGCTCGACCGAGGTTGGTCGGCGACGAAAGTTTTAGAGACTGCTCTGGTCGAAGGCATGCGAATAGTGGGCATTGACTTTCGTGACGGCATTTTGTTCGTGCCCGAAGTTTTGCTTTCTGCAAACGCGATGAAGGGCGGCATGGCTATTTTGCGACCACTTCTCGCCGAGACCGGTGCCGAGTCGGTTGGCAAGGTCGTAATCGGAACAGTCAAAGGCGACATTCACGACATCGGCAAAAATCTGGTGGCCATGATGATGGAGGGCGCTGGTTTCGAGGTCGTCGATCTTGGCATCAACACTGATGCCAACAAGTACATCGCCGCACTTGAAGAACACAAGCCCGACATTCTTGGCATGTCTGCACTTTTGACAACGACCATGCCCTACATGAAAGTCGTCATCGACACGATGAAAGAAAAGGGCATTCGCGACAAATACATCATCTTGGTGGGTGGCGCACCGCTCAACGAAGAATTCGGTGCGGCAATCGGGGCAGACGCATATTGTCGTGACGCCGCTGTTGCATCTGAAACTGCCAAGCAACTAGTTGGTGCCCGTCGTATGCGTAGCGCCGAACCCCCAGGCCCTTCTGTCGCCTGAGAATTAGTTTGCGATGTCGATCGACTCGCGAACTCTGATCATCGCCTGTGGGGCTTTGGTCAGTGAACTTCGAGCCGTGCTCGGGGCGTCTGGCCTAGAAAACTCGGTCGAAGTTGTCTATCTGCCGGCCAATCTGCACAATCGCCCCGAAGGCATAGCTCCGCAAGTCGAGAATTTGCTGGCCCAAAACGCTGGTCGACGAGTATTCGTGGCATACGCCGATTGCGGCACTGGTGGGCACCTCGATTCGGTGTTGGCGAAATTTCCTCACGCGCATCGCTTGCCAGGTGCGCACTGCTATGAGTTTTTTGCCGGAAGAGAGATTTTTGCTGCCTTTCACGACCAAGAGCCGGGCACTTTTTATCTGACCGATTTTTTGACAAAGCACTTTGATGCTCTTGTGTGGCAAGGTCTCGGGCTAGACAAGCATCCAGAGTTGCTTTCGACATATTTTGGCAACTATCGGCGTGTCGTGCTTTTCTCACAATCGAACAATCCTGAACTTGTGGTGCTGGGCAAGAGCGCTGCCCAAAGGCTCGGCTTAGAATTTGAGCATCGTCACGTCGGTCTGGAGCATTTTTCAAATTCCGTGCCGATTTCATTTTTGAAGCAGTCCAAGAATTAACAGCAATTAGGGTTATTGAAGGAGACGCACAAGTGCCACGGGGTAGCAATGAAGTCATCGTGATCATGTGGCGCGATATCCCTGCGCAAGTGAACGCTCAACTAGGCCGCGAGCGCAAGCAGGTGCAGCTTTCAGACAAATTTCAAAGGGCAATTGATCGCGCAAAGCGAAAGGCCAAAATTTATACCGCCGAAGAAGACATCGCCCAATGGCGACGCGTAAGTTTGCCCCTCGTGGGCGACTTGGGCGAGGCGGCCCAGCGCGAGGCTGATCGACTCGACAAAGAGTATTCTCGTGAGCACCTCGGCAAGCTTGCTTTTGCAGGTGGTTTCGAGGCAGACATCAAAGATGACCAATTTACTAATCAGCAACTTCTAGATCTCGAAGAATTAGAAGAAGACCAATAAGCCAAACAAAAAGGACCCAAAGAAAATGACCGACACAATAATCTCATCTGCGACCAAAGAAGTGGTCATTGGTTTTGGTCGTCCGTTCGTGATGATCGGCGAGCGAATCAATCCGACGGGTCGCAAATTGCTCGCAGCCGAAATGAAAGAGGGAAACTTCAGCCGAGTTGAAGCCGACGCATTGGCCCAAGTTGCAGCTGGTGCTCACATGCTAGATGTCAATGCAGGCATTCCTTTGGCAGATGAACCAGCCCTGCTCGCTCGCGCCGTCAAATTGGTGCAGTCGATCACCGACGTGCCTTTGTCGATCGACTCTTCAATCATTGAGGCTCTCGAAGCAGGGTTGGCCGTTTATCAAGGCAAGCCCTTAGTCAATTCGGTCACCGGTGAAGACGCAAACCTCGAACGCGTTTTGCCATTGGTGGCAAAATATGGCGCAGCAGTCGTTGCGATTTCAAATGATGAAACAGGCATCAGCATGGACCCTGACGAAAGATTTGCGGTCGCCAAAAAGATCGTGCAGCGGGCCGCCGACCACGGCATTCCGGCAAGTGACGTGGTGGTTGATCCGCTCGTCATGCCAATTGGTGCGATGGGCGACGCTGGTCGGACTGCGTTCAAAATTATTCGTCGGTTGCGCGAAGAACTGAAAGTCAACACAACATGTGGCGCGTCAAACGTGAGTTTTGGCATACCAGCGCGAAACAACATCACCGGAACGTTTTTGGCAATGGCTATCGGGGCTGGCATGACTTCGGCGATCATGAACCCTTTGCACGAAGAGGTTAAAACTCTCGTGATGGCTGCTGATGTGCTCGTGGGCAATGACGAGAACTGCGCGGCGTGGATTCGGGCCAATCGCGACCCCAACGAGGTGTCTGCAGATCGCGGCGCCCGCGGCAGTCGCGGTCGTCGTCGCGCCGAATAACGGGCATCATGAATCGGCGCGTCGTCTTTACCCCTTCGGGGTTAGACGGTGTCGTGCAAGACGGTGTCACGGTTTTAGAAGCCGCGCGCCAGCTCGGTGCAGATATCGATTCAGTTTGTGGCGGTCGGGGTATTTGCGGTAGATGTCAGATAACGCCATCTGTGGGCGTATTTGCAAAATGGGGCATCACTGCGACCGAAGATTCACTCTCGGGTTTGGCCGAAACCGAGACTAATTATCGCGCCAAACGAGCTTTGGTGCCGGGAAATCGGCTGGGGTGTGCGGCGCGCATCTGTGGCGATGTCGTGATCGATGTGCCAGCAATCAGTCAAGTGCACAAACAAATCGTGCGCAAAGACCTAGATCTCGAACCGATAACAGTTGACCCGAGCTTTAGTTTGTTCTATCTGATGATTCCTGAGGCGCAATTGGGCGACTCAGTTAGTGCGGCGCACGCTTTGGCTGACGCAGTTGCAGCTCAGCACAAGCGCAGCAAACCGAGTGTGGCGCGTCGCGCACTAAGCAGTCTTCACTCAGCAATGGCAAAAGCCGAAGGTGAAGTGACCGTTGCGGTTCGCCATTTGGATGATGGAGACCAAATAGTCGCCGCGTGGCCTGGCTATGTAGATGCTGCATATGGCGTTGCCGTAGATGTTGGTTCGACAACCGTCGCGGGTCACCTTTGCGAACTTAAAAGTGGCGAGATCGTCGCAAGTTATGGCTTGATGAACCCGCAAATAAGGTTTGGCGAAGACCTGATGAGTCGGGTTTCGTATGTGATGATGAACCCAGGTGGTGCAGTTGAACTGACCAGTGCCATTCGAGTCGCGCTCAACGAAATGATAGATGGTCTCGTAAAAAAAGCCAAGGTCGATGTCGCGCGAGTGCTCGAGATCACAATTGTCGGCAATCCGATTATGCATCACATCGTGTTGGGCATCGATCCGACGCCACTCGGCATGGCACCGTTTGTTCTGGCGACAAGCGAGTCTGTCAGCGGTTGGGCAACTGAACTTGATTTGAAATTGCCCAATGCCGGTTATTACGTTGGCCCATGCATCGCCGGTCATGTCGGAGCCGATACCGCTGCGGCAATTTTGGCCGAAGGTCCACATCGCTCGACAGAGATGCAATTGCTGGTAGATGTCGGCACGAATGCTGAAATAGTTTTGGGCAATACGGTGCAGCAATTCGCCGCGTCGAGTCCGACCGGACCAGCGTTCGAGGGTGCTCAGATAAGCGCAGGTCAGCGTGCAACTGCAGGTGCGATCGAACACGTTCGCATCGACAGACAAACCCTCGAGCCACGGGTCAAAGTGATCGGTTCTGACTTATGGAGCAACGAGCCGGGTTTCATTGAGTCGCTGGGCGACACAGTGGTCACTGGCGTTTGTGGTTCGGGCATTATTGAAGTAATTGCCGAGATGTATTTGAGTGGCATCATCGATCAAGATGGCGTCGTGCGGGGTGAATTGGCCAGCAAGTCGCCCCGAATAGTTGGTGACGAGAGAACCTTTTCATATTTGTTCTACGATCACGGCGAGACAAAACTTTACGTCACGCAAAACGACGTGCGGGCAATTCAATTGGCAAAGGCGGCTTTGCGTGCTGGCATCGACCTGCTCGTCGAACATGCGGGCTCGCCAATCGTTCACGACATTCGTCTTGCCGGGGCTTTCGGTGCGCACATCGACCCCGTTTATGCGATGGTGCTCGGGTTGGTGCCCGATTGCCCGGTCGCTGGTGTGCGAAGCGTAGGCAATGCAGCAGGCGCCGGTGCGGTGCAGGCCCTGTTGTCGCGCAAGCTTCGCCAGGAAATGGAATCTGCCGTTCGCAAAGTTACAAAGATCGAGACTGCGACCGAACCCAGATTTCAACAACTATTTGTCGAGGCCATGGCGTTTCCACATAAGACCGCCGAGACGCCAAACTTGGCAAAAGTCATCGACCTGCCCGTGCGTGTTGCCACCACCGAAATCTCGACTCGCTCTGGTCGGCGTCGTCGCTCAACTGGTGGCGTGGCAGAATAGACGACATGTCAGATGTGACTCGCACCAAACGCTCGGGTGGTCGGGCTGGGCGTCAAAATTTGCGCAGCTCTCACGAACCAGAGCGTGATGCTTTTATCACCCGACTGATCAAACCCTATGAGCTGGTTTCACAAGAAGCCCTCGAACTCATCGAGCACAATGCCGACACGGTGCTCGAAGAGGTCGGCATCGAGGTTCGCGATTATCCCTCGGCGATCAAAAGATTTAAAGATGCTGGCGCCGATGTTGACGGAACTCGGGTGCGATTTCCACGAGGGATGTGTCGCAAAATAGTTTCGGCAACCGCTCCGAGTGTCTACACACAGCACGCCCGAAACCCAAAAAACAACGTACAGATTGGTGGCGACGCCACTGTCTTTGCGCCAAACTACGGCTCTCCATTTGCGTTTGACATCGACAACGGTCGTCGCTATGCGACGATCGTCGACTTTCAAAATTTTGTCAAGCTGGCCTACATGTCACCACGCATGCATCATTCGGGCGGCACCGTCTGTGAGCCAGTAGATATTCCGGTAAGCAAACGCCACCTCGACATGGTTTATGCCCATATCAAATACAGCGACAAGGGTTTCATGGGTTCGGTCACGGCGGGCGAGCGTGCCCAAGATTCGGTAGACATGGCTCGCATTGGTTTTGGTGGCGATCTTCAAGATCGCACCGTGATGACAAGTTTGATCAATGCCTCGTCACCACTTGTTTGGGATGCCTCGATGCTCGCCTCAGCCGAGGTTTATGCCTCAAACAATCAAGCAACGATCATCACTCCGTTTATTTTGGCGGGTGCGATGGCGCCTTCAACATCTGCCGGGGTTGCTACTCAAACTCTTGCCGAGGCACTCGCAGGCATGACCTTTACGCAACTTGTGCGACCAGGTGCACCCGTGATCTTGGGTTCGTTTGCATCGTCCATGTCGATGCAAACGGGTGCACCAACCTTTGGCACACCAGAGCCTGCGATCGTTTTGTACACCATGGCAAGTTTGGCCCGACGCCTTGGCGTGCCGTTCAGATCTGGTGGTTCGTTGACGGCGTCTAAATTGCCAGATGCCCAAGCCGCCTATGAGAGTGCGGCCACTTTGCTACCCACTTTGATGGCTGGCACGAATTTTGTTTTGCATGCCGCAGGCTGGCTTGAAGGAGGTTTGGCGATCGGTTATGAAAAATTTATTTTGGACGACGACCAACTCGGCATGATGGCCACGTTTGCCAAAGGTTTAGATGTCTCGCCGAATGGTCAGGCACTTGACGCAATTCGTGAGAACCCACCGGGCAACCATTTCTTGGGCACCGCACACACACTTGCCAATTTCGAGTCGGCTTTTTATCGCTCGACGACCTCGGATAATTCGAGTTACGAGCAGTGGCTCGAAGATGGTGCCGAAGATGCGGCAAAGCGTGCCAACAAGATTTGGAAAGAGCGCCTTGCGACATATGTCGCGCCACCTCTTGACGACGCGATTGACGAAGAACTCAAAGAATTTGTGGCCAAGCGCAAGAGTGAGTTGCCTGATACCTTTGGCTAAAAATCCTCTAGCATTGGCTGAGTGTCAATCTTTTCAAAGCTCAAAAAATCTTCAGTAAAGGTCACGCCAGCGGTCAAAACGCTCGTGGGCAACATGCGCTACGAGTTGATTCCGATGAAGAGCATCGAGCAAGGCATCTTAGATTTGCCAACCGGTGCGCCTGTCTCGGTGACTTGTTCGCCAGTCAAGGGCATCGCGGCAACGCAAGAAATTTCGGCGAGGCTCATCGCCTCGGGTCACGAAGTTGTGCCCCACTTTGCAGCCCGTTTGGTCGAGTCGCGCGAACACGTGACCAAGTTGGCATCGTGGGTGCGCGAACAGGGCATCAAAGAGGTTTTCTTGATTGCTGGAGACGCTGAAAAACCTGCAGGACCATACAAAGATGGTGTCGAACTTTTGCGCGATTTTCTCGACAGCAACAGCGGTGTCGAACGAGTCGGATTTGGCAGTTATCCCGACGGGCATGCCTTCATCAGTCGTGAAGACTTGAGCACGGCGCTGCATCACAAACAAAAGTTGCTCGAAGAAGCCGGCGTGCAAGGTCTCGCCTCGACACAAATGTGTTTTGATATCGCCCTGATTCGTTCGTGGTTGCAACAAGAGCGCAACAACGGTTTCAAGATGCCGATTCAACTTGGGGTTCCTGGTGTCGTCGACCGCACCCGACTCATGACACTTGGCGCGCGTGTGGGGGTTGGCGCATCAATGCGATATTTGAGCAAGAACAAGACGTCGATCATGAAAATGTTGGCACCAGGTGGCTATGACCCAACCGAATTGGTCGCCGGGTTGGCAAAAGATGCCCAGAGTTTGAACATCGTAGGTTTGCATTCGTTTACCTTCAATAGTGTCGCCGACACGGCTGCGTGGCAGCGCGAAGTGATGGCCAGCAAGTGAAGACGGACGTCGTCGTAATCGGTGCCGGCGTTATCGGCGGAGCAGTCGCTTTCGAACTTGCCAAGGCTGGTCGCTCAGTGGTGATCGTCGACAAAGGCTCGGCTGCGGGTGCTGGTTCGACTTCGGCATCGTCGGCGATCATTCGATTCAGCTATTCGACACTTGATGCGGTTTTGATGGCGTGGGAGTCGGCACCAATGTGGGAGAACTGGTCAGATTATCTAGGTGTGACCGACCCCGATGGCATGGCCAAGTTCATCCGCACCGGATATTTGGTTTATCGCACCGAGGGTTACAGCGGTGAGACCGTCAGAAAAATTTGGGATGAGATCGGCATTCCTTACGAAATTTTGAGTGCAGAACAACTTCGCAAGAGATTTCCGGCACTAGATGCCGGCAAATATTGGCCACCGAAAAAAATCGACGATCCGGCTTTTGGCGATGACGCACAGGGCGAGTTGTCGGGTCTCTATGATCCGCTCAGTGGGTTTATGGACGACCCAATGTTGGCGGCGCACAACTATATTCACGCTGCCAAATCCCACGGTGCAAAGACTCTTTTTAAGTCAGAAGTTGTGTCGATTGACAATGACGGCAAAAAAATAACCGGGGTCACTCTCGCCAGTGGCGAAAAAATCGAGGCACCAGTTGTGGTTAATGCGGCTGGTCCCCATGCAAGCAAAATCAACCGCATGGCAGGCGTGGCCGGTGAAATGAATATCCGTCATCGGCCGTTGCGACAAGAGGTTTATGTCGCACCTGCGCCAGATGGTTTCAAACTCGAAGACGAAGCACCAGTCGTTGCCGATCTTGACACGGGCATTTATTTCAGACCGCACCCCGGAGGCACGTTGAACTTGGGCGGCACCGAGCCTGCCTGCGATGAATTGCATTGGGTTGAAGATGCGGACGACTGGCGTCAAGAAACAACGGTCGAAATTTGGGAGACGATGATGTTGCGTCTTGCTCGTCGCATGCCCAATTTTGGTGTGCCAGTTTCGCCATCGGGAATCGGTGCACTTTATGACGCAACTGACGACTGGGTGCCAATTTACGATCGCTCGAGTCTGGAAGGTTTTTTCATGGCATGTGGCACGAGTGGCAATCAATTTAAAAACGCCCCGATGGCCTCTATTTTCATTCGCCTCTTGATCGAGGCAGGCGAGGCAGGCAAAAACCACGACGTCGAGCCAATTCGCTATCTCGGGCCGCGCTCGGGCAGAGAAATAAACATCGGGGCTTTTTCGCGCCTACGAAGTGCTCTGGTCACTTCTGGAACGGTGATGGGTTGATTCGCTGATGCGAATTTCGCTGAGCGAGTTGCTCGCCACGAAAAAAATTATCCTCGCCGATGGTGCGACCGGCACGAATTATTTTGCGCTCGGTTTGACATCTGGTGAGCCACCAGAGTTTTGGTTAGATTCTCACCCCGAGCGAGTTGCCGGTTTGCACCAGCGGTTTGTCGACGCCGGGGCCGACATAATATTGACGAATAGTTTTGGTTGCAATCGACATCGCTTGAAGTTGCACAACGCCGAAAATCGAACATACGAACTTGCCAAGAAAGCGGCCGAGATTGCCCGTAAAGTCGCCGATTCTTGCTCGCGACCGGTGGTGGTTGCAGGGTCGGTCGGACCAACAGGTGAGTTGTTTGCGCCACTTGGCGCATTGACCCAAGATGAAGCAGTTTCATGTTTCGAAGAACAGATTCGCGGACTAAAAGATGGCGGAGCCGATGTTGCTTGGATCGAGACCATGTCGGCGGTCGAAGAAGTTCAAGCAGCCGCCCAGGCTGCAATAAACGTCTCATTTCCATATACGGCAACTTGCAGTTTTGATACCGCGGGTCGAACGATGATGGGCCTCAAACCTGACGCGCTTGCACAAGTATTTTCTTCACTTTCTCGGCAACCTCTGGCGATGGGGGCAAATTGCGGGGTTGGTGCCTCTGACATTTTGGTTACCGCACTAGAAATGAGTCAGACACCAGAGAATGCTCGTCTTGCGCTCATCACAAAGGGCAACTGCGGCATTCCCCGATTTGAAGGTGTTGAAATCAAATATTCTGGCACGCCCGACTTGATGGCCCGATATGCAGCCTTGGCAGTTGATGTTGGTGTTCAGATCATTGGCGGCTGTTGTGGCACATCTCCAGAACATTTGGCGGCAATGCGAGCTGCGATAGACAAACATGTCCTTGGCTCGCGACCAACTATCGAGACAATTGTCGAGCAAGTCGGGCCGCTTACAAACAAGCCGCCCACAGACACCGACTCGAATCGACGAAAATCTCGACGCAATTGACCCGATCAGCGACGCCAGCGGGCGTTGCGGCTATTTTCTTTGAATAATTTGTTGAAGGCGCGCATCTGGGGTTGGGCGAGCACCCAGGTGTTCGATGACCCACGCCGCAACCTCGGTGGCGAACTTGGCGGCATCCACGGGTGATTTCGAAGTTAGATAGTGGGCAAGAAACGCCCCGGCAAACGAGTCGCCAGCACCAGTGGCGTCTACGAGATTGTTGGTCGCTGGTGGAACCTCAGTGGTCTTTTTGCCGTCAAACACCAAAGCCCCTTCGGCATCTAGTTTGAGAATTATCAACGAGTCTGTGTAAATGTTCGCCAACGCCCGAACAATCGCCTCTGGCTCGTCGAAGCCCGTGAGCACCCGACCCTCTTCGAAATTGGGAAAGAAAATATTGATCGCCAGGTCCTTTGTCCATGACAGAAATTGTTCCACGCCCATCTCTTGAATCATCTGGAACGAGGCCGGGTCAAAAGAAATCGTTAAATCATTTTGTCGAGCAACCTGGGCCGCGATTCTCGCAGCAGATCGAGGTGGATCTGTGAAAAAACTCCACGCCGTAAGGTGAAGGTGACTCGCGTTCGTGATCACATTTCGTGGCAATTCTGACGGGATCAGATAAAAGTCGGCACCATGGCCAGAAACCATGCTGCGTTCGCCAGTTTGATCGACAAAGACCGCGACGCTACCGGTGAGGTGCGCGTCAGTCTCGACGAGATAATGGTCAATTTTTTCGCGCTCGAGATCTTCGCGGGCCAGTTGGCCGAATCGATCTCGACCGATCTTGCCGACAAAATGCGTATTCAATCCACAACGCTTGGCCCAGACCGCCAGGTTGGCCGCACTGCCACCTGGGGTGAGCATCACTTCGCCAAATGAGTCGCCGCCTTTCAACAAGCTGTTGTTCGTGCGAATTAAAACATCCCAAGCAAAATCGCCGACGACACAAAGAGAAGTGGACATCGCCTTTAACGGTATCGCCGTTATTTATTGGTGAATGATGCGAGTTGCACTGCGCGATTCGACTGTTGCCAAAACTCCGACTGCGCCGATAACAAATACTGCACCAACGACTCGGGCAAGCGTCAACGGCTCGCTGAGAAAAATGACACCTGCGATGATTGAGGCCACCGGTTCAAAGGTTTGAATAATCGCGGTCTTGCCCGTGCCGATCAGATTCATTCCCGCATACAGAGTTGCAGTCGGTATGACGGTTGCGACGATTGCCAGCATCAGCACGCTCAGCCAGCCCGCAGATGAACCCGGAAACACAACCGTTACAGAATCTGGCGCCACGAGTGAATAAACAACGAATGCGGTTGCCGCACCGAACATAACGATGGTCACACCAGTGGGTAGATCAGTTTTCGGCAATACTTTTGAAGCAACGATCATGTAGAACGCATATTCAACTGCGACAATCAAAACCAAAATGACACTTGTTGCATCGGCGTTGCCAACTTGGCCGGCTGCTATCGCCACGCCGATCAAAGTCGACAGCAGACACCAAACAATCACGCGACTGGGTTTGTTGCCTAGCAACCACCAAGACAAAAGAACCACGATCACCGGATTGCAATAAAAAATCGTGATTGCCAGCCCGCTGTCGATTTTTTCAATTGCCGTGAAATAGAGAATTGTCGCGATGAAATATCCGAGTGCACCCAGCAAAAAGATCTGTCCGAAGAGTTTGGGGTTCGGCCATTTGGCTTTTGGATGATCTTTGGCTGCAGATCTGTGCGAAATTATCTGACGCACGAACAGCATCAATAGAGTCGCTACGGAAAACCTCGACAGCAAGGTTCCAACCGCATTGGCACCACTGTCGTATGCGAATTTTGCGAATGTCGGCGCAAGCCCAAACCCAATGCTGCTCACCACTATCAAGGCGACACCGAGAACATTTGAGTTTTTACGCACTTGACAAATCTATTTCACCTAGGGTTTTTGGCGACCTACTACGCCAAAAACCTGTGAATCATTTGAGCGGGTGACGGGGATCGAACCCGCATAACGAGTTTGGAAAACTCGGACTCTAGCCATTGAGCTACACCCGCATTTAATCGATGAGAGATTTTATCACCAGACAAGAGAGACTTATTCGTTGCGAGCATTCAACTAGTCTTTTCGTGTGATTCCAAAGTTTGTGCGCAACAAGTTTGTCGGCGTGCAACAACCTCTAGGTCGCTGGATTTTGCGTCATGTCGCCGAGTTCATCGTCTTGTCTCCCGCCATCCTCGTCACTTGGCTCTGGCTCAAACTCCGTCGCAAACAAGTGCTTATATTGGGTCGATTTTCGAATACCATTTCTATGTTTTGTGCTCCTCTAGAGCCTGAGTTGCGCAGAAGAATAAGCAATCGACTTATCGATCGAACGATCGTTCTCTATTTATCAACGAATGCAAATGACCAACTCAGAAAAAT
>CAYOVI010000019.1:0-21177 GCA_964407365.1 uncultured Ferrithrix sp. | reverse complement strand
CGCAAAGTCTTTCAACGAAACCTTGTTGCCGTTCTGATCGAGCAAGGAAACCGCCGGGGCTTTGTCACCAGTTTTCAACATGTCAACAATTTAGCGTTTAGAACCAACCGGACTATCAATAGCTTCGCGAACTTCGGCAACGTAACTCGCAACACCGTCAGCACCTTGTTCGAGCAATCTTCGCACGACTGAAGCGCCCTGAATCACCCCGTCAGCAACAGAGCATGCCTGTTTTGCTTGCTCGGCATTTGACACACCCACCCCGACTAGAACCGGCATATCTGTGATCTTTTTCAATCGCGTCGCCATTGCAAGTGCCGTGGTCGCAAGTTCAGTTCTTTCACCCGTTACACCCAAAAGACCGACCGCATAAACAAAACCACGCGAACGCTCTATTACACGTGGCAATCTTTCGTCTGGCGCGGTCGGTGCTGCCAACATCACGGTCTCTATTTGTGCCGCGTCAGCTGCTAGGGCCCAGTCAGTCGACTCTTCAAGTGGCAAGTCTGGCACTATCGCCGCTACAACCCCGACGTCACGAAGCGTGTTGGCAAAACGTTCGTGACCCGCGCGAAAAACTGTGTTGTAATAACACATGACTATCAAAGGCACTTCGACATCGACCTTGCGCAGATCATGCAAAATCGAGGTCGGTGTTGCACCATCCCTGAGCGCTTTCTCCGAGGCCAATTGAATTACTGGTCCATCCATAACCGGGTCCGAAAAGGGAATGCCTATCTCGATGGCATCGGCACCACTGGCTGCTGCCCCTCGAATCGCATCTTTCCAGCCAGTTAACCCGCCAGTTATATAAGGCACGAGAATCTTTCGACCACCACTGCGTAAATCGCGTAATCGCGCCTCAAGTTCGCCGGTTTTGTGAGTTGCAATTTTCATCGTGCGGTAGGGCCTCAATCGAATTTGTCGCCAAGAATCGTCATCATCTGAGCCACATCCTTGTCGCCACGACCAGACAAATTCATGAGCACGGTCTGGCCTTGAATTTTGGGCGCTTCTTTGGCTATCCACGCAACTGCATGTGCGCACTCAAGGGCGGGAATAATTCCTTCTGCGCGTGCCAAGAGTTTGAATCCTTCGATGACTTCTTGGTCGCTAACCGACGGATATTCGGCACGACCCACCGAAGCAAGATATGAATGCTCTGGACCCACCCCCGGATAATCGAGACCCGCGCTAATTGACTGGGCTTCTTGAACTTGGCCGAATTCATCTTGCATCAAATAGCTCTTCATGCCGTGCACGACACCGGGCGTACCACGACCAACTGCTGCACCGCCAGCTGGCTCGACTCCGACCAAACGAGTCTTGGCATCGATAAAGCCCGAGAAGATGCCCATCGCATTTGAGCCACCACCGACACATGCAACGACAACATCCGGGTCTGACCCGCCACTAATTTCTCTGAATTGTTGGCGAGCCTCTTTGCCGATGACGCTTTGAAATTGACGAACCATATATGGGTAAGGATGCGGACCCATCACCGAACCAATGCAGTAATAACTGGTCTCGACGCTCGCAACCCAGTCGCGCATTGCTTCATTGACTGCATCTTTCAATGTGCGGCTGCCTGAGTTTGCGGCCTCAACTTTTGCCCCAAGCAGTTTCATGCGAAAAACATTTAGAGATTGGCGCTCGATGTCTACAGCACCCATGTAAACCTTGCACTCCAGGCCCAACAAAGCTGCCGCAGTCGCCGAAGCAACACCATGTTGACCTGCGCCAGTTTCGGCAATGATGCGTTTCTTGCCCATTCGCTTGGCGAGCAGTGCTTGGCCAAGCACACTGTTGATTTTGTGTGAGCCTGTGTGATTGAGATCTTCGCGCTTCAAAACCAAACGAATGCCAAGTTGTGACCCGAGATTATGACACTCGGTCAAAATCGAAGGCCGACCGGCATATTCATTTAGCAGGTCATCTAGTTCGCTTCTGAACAACGAGTCGCCCCAGGCGTCTGCGAAAGCCCTTTCCAATTCTTCACAAGCAGGCACCAGTGTCTCGGGCACGAACCTTCCGCCAAATTCGCCAAAGCGACCATCTGCGCCGGGAGTCAGCAGTTCGTTCGGCACAAACTTGGGGTTCATGCTGAATAAATGTATCTCGATGAATTTGGCTTGCTACCAGCGACCATTCGAAGATGCCAAGCGGGCATTTTCGATAAATCGTTTCAATTTGATCGGGTCTTTATACCCTGGGCTTTTTTCGACGCCCGACGAAACGTCAACACCGAATGGCGAGACTCTGGCAATCGCATCAGCAACATTGTCCGGGTGCAAACCGCCTGCCAAGACGATTCGCAATTTCTCAGGCAATTGTTTGAGCAGTTCAAAATCAAAAGCGACACCCGACCCAGGGTTGGGCGAATCGACCAAGATCATGTCAGTCAAATACTCGTCGGCTTTTTGGGCTTCTACCGAGCCAGCAACAACCGCTTTGATCACCCATTTGATTTCGACCATGACCTCGGCGACACTGGCGGCAGATTCATGGCCGTGCAGTTGGGCGCCAAACACTCCAGACTCGCGGACCGTATCAATCACTCGTTGCGGATGCTCGTCGCGAAACACGCCGACAGTGATGATGTTTTGCGGCACGCGTCGCACGATTTCCCTGACCCTTTGGGGTGCGACCTGTCGTGGTGATGGCGCAAAAACGAAACCAAGAGCGTCAGCCCCCAGTGCCACGGCCAATAATGCGTCTTGCTCGTTGGTGATGCCGCAAATCTTTATGAACATCAGACCCGCAATTCTTTTAGCTTGTTGACAATATTGTCAGATGTCACCAAAGACTCACCCACCAATATTGCGTGAAACCCGACTTGGCGCAACTGCAGGGCATCGCTTTTTGTCTTGACGCCCGATTCTGCGATCTTCAAAATGTCTCTGGGAATCTTGTTGGCAACCCGAACGGCACGCTGCTCATCAACTTCAAAAGTCTTGAGATCACGTTGGTTGACGCCGACGATTTCTGCACCGATGTTTAACGCAGCTTCAAGCTCGGCCTCGTCGTGCACCTCGACTAAAACATCAAGTCCGAGATCTTTGGCAAATAGATGAAACTCTGACAATTCAGCCCTGCTCAAAGCTGCAACTATCAACAAAATGCAGTCGGCGTTCATGATTCTCGCATCACAAATATCGTTCAGCGACACGGTGAAGTCTTTGCGCAGAAAAGGCAACACTGATGCGTTGCGAGCGAGCTGCAGGTCGACCGCCGAACCGCCAAAAAACTCCGAGTCAGTCAAAACAGAAATACAACTTGCACCGGCTTGCTGATATTGACTTGCAATGACTTCTGGTTTTAAATCTTGATTTAATGCGCCCCGAGATGGCGAGCGTCGCTTAATTTCGGCGATAACCGCCAGACAGTCAACCGAGTCTTGAACGATTTTTTTGGCAAAACCTCTCGAAACATCTGAGCGCAGCGCCACTTCTACGAGATCTGAGGTCTTTCGATCATCGCGAGAAGCCACATCGCGATGTCGGGCGAGAATATCTTCCAGATACAAGAGTCAACTCCCCTGTTTGTCTCGAAGAGACACGACTAATGACCGAGGCGCCGCGCGAATTCTTGCATCAAGTCGTCAATTTTGATCCGGCTTTGCTCGGTCGTGTCTCGCTCGCGAATCGTCACCGAATTGTCTACAAGCGAGTCGAAATCAACCGTCACGCAAAACGGTGTTCCAATTTCGTCTTGACGCCTATAGCGACGACCGATTGCCTGGGTCTCGTCGAAATCGCACATATATTTCGCGCCAAGCGTCGAGTGAATTTGCTTTGCAAGAGGCAAGAGAGTGTCTTTTTTCGAAAGCGGAAGAATCGCAATCTGAAATGGCGCCAAACGTGGGTGAAGTCGCAACACGGTGCGGGGCTCGTCATTAACGATGTCTTCATCGTAAGCCGCCAACAAAAATGCGGCCATCGTGCGATTTGCACCTGCTGCTGGCTCGACGACATAAGGCACGTATCTTTCGTTGGATGTTTGGTCGAAATACTCGAGTTTTTGCCGCGAGTGGTCGGCATGCTGTTTCAAGTCATAGTCGGTGCGTTGAGCGATGCCCTCCAACTCACCCCAACCCCATGGAAACAAAAATTCAATGTCGCTCGTGCCAGCCGAGTAGTGCGAGAGCTCGTCCTTGGCATGTTCACGAATTCGCAACATTTCAGCCGGAATTCCGTAGTCGATATACCACTGCAGCCGTGATTTACACCAGTATTCGTACCATTGGGCGCTTTGGGCCGGTGGAACAAAAAATTCGAGTTCCATTTGTTCGAATTCTCTCGTGCGAAAAATGAAATTGCCGGGCGTTATTTCATTTCGAAAACTTTTGCCGACCTGGGCGATACCGAATGGAGGCTTTTTACGGCTTGTCTGCAAAACGTTGGCGAAATTGACGAACATGCCTTGTGCCGTCTCGGGTCGCAAATATACGGTCGCTCCCTCGCCTTCGACTGGCCCGGCATGGGTCTTGAACATCAAATTAAATGCGCGGGCATCCGTGAACTCGCAGCCCTTCTTCGACTGCGGACATTCTCGATCTTGGATCTGGTCTTGACGAAAGCGACGCTTGCAAACCGTGCAGTCGACCAGCGGGTCGCTGAAATTGCTCAAGTGACCACTTGCCTCAAAGACTTGAGGTGCACCCAAAATTGCTGCATCAATCAGCACAACGTCATCGCGTTGCTGCACCATCGTGCGAATCCATGCGTCTTTTACATTTCGCAACATCAACGAGCCCAACGGGCCATAGTCATACGAAGACCTGAACCCACCGTATATTTCCCCACTGGGATACACGAATCCCCGACGCTTGCAGAGATTGACGACTTGATCTAAGTCTTTGGCTGGCACCTATTCAGACTATTACAAGTTGCCTACAAAATCGCGCCGTATTTGGCGTCAACGTTCGGGGTGCTCGAATACCGCCACCGACTTCAAGCGTCTTTCAAGGTGGTGCTCCATGCATTTTGTCGCAATATCAGAAACTTCTCGAGTTGCCGCGCTTTCTTTCAATGCAAGCATCGAATTCAGTTGTCCACCCAGAATGCCTCGAATGATTTTTAGCCCGGCTTGTGAAATGCTCGGTCCGCTTCGACAGTTTTGGCATTGGGCGCCACCACTAAACACATCAAAGGCAACGATCTGGTCGGCTTTTGCTCCGCAAACTACGCAACTTTCAACTTGAACACCGACACCTTCGGCGACGAGCAACTTAAAATAGAAAGCCGGCAGCACCAAGGCAGAGTCATTATCCGCCAGCCACTGCAATGCACCCACCAACATTTTGTATAGGTGTTGTGTCGGTTCACCATCTAGGCCTAATTGGTCTACGGCTTCGAGCATCGCCAAACCCCTGGTCAATCGATCTAGATCTTCATATATGCCTTTGGCGCTGGTAACCAACTCGACTTGACTAATCGTGTCGAGGTTCTTCCCTTTACTCAGCAAAACATCAACATGGCTCAGTGGCTCAAGTCGGGCACCAAATCGCGAAGACATCTTGCGCACACCGTTTGCCACAGCACGAACTTTGCCGTGAGACTCTGTCATCATCACGATGATTCGGTCTGCTTCGCGCATGTCGTAGGTTCGCAAAACGACGGCTTTGTCGCGATATGAATTCATGAATCTACGCCACCAAATCGACGATCTCGCCGCTGAAAATCTCCGATTGCCATTTGTATATGCTCGACATTGCACTGCAGCCACGGCACGTTGAGAAAAACGAGCTCGCTATAGGCCAACTCCCACATCAATGATTCGGGGACCTGAGTCGGTGGGCCCAAAACCAAAACTAGATCTGGTTCGCCCGCCGCGGGCGAAAGCAAAGTGGCCGCAAGTCTTTGCTCGTCGATCTCTTGATTGCTGCCGAGTTGTGCAATTGCATTGACAAATCTCTCTTGACCATTGGCACAAGTATCGATGACGACTACCAAACCTTGATCGGCAATAATCGAGACTCGATCACCAGAGCGCTGACCACCAAAGATAGAAATAATCGACTTGCAAATTTCGCTTCGTTCGATGCCAGTTGCTTGGCCAGAATACGGGTAGATAGACAGCCACTTGACCCCCACGCCATTCACCGAACTAACGAGGGCCTCAATTTGCAGTTTCCATTGCTCTGACGAAGTCTTCAGCCATTCGTCGATTGTGCCGGCACACACCAAGACGTGATCCAAATCACCGTCTACTTCTCGAGAAACCTTAACCACTGCCCTATTCTCTCATTTTCAAACGTCTTGTCTCGTCTGGGCGAGTTGTTAGCGTTTAAATAATGAATATGAGTCGTCTGCATGTGGCCTGCATCATGGATGGCAACGGAAGATGGGCCCGCAAGCGAGGACTGCCCCGAACTGCGGGCCATACCGCCGGCGAAGAATCACTGGCAGAACTCGTGCGAGCAGCTTCGAAACGCGACATCGCCTACTTGACTGTGTTCGGCTTTTCAACTGAAAACTGGGTGCGCCCGCGAGCCGAGGTTCGCCACATTCTTGGCCTGCACAAAAAATTGTTCGGAAGAATTGCCGAATTGAATGAGAACAATGTTCGCGTCAACTGGATTGGTCGACCATTCGACGAACCAGGCTCACGCACACCGCTATACGTTCAAAGAGCGATTAGAAAGGCAATCGACGATACAAAAAACAATTCTGGCATGGTGCTGACGGTCGCCTTCGACTACGGCTCGCGAAGCGAACTAACGCGAGCTGCAAAGCGACTCGTCTCCAGTCACGACGAGCTGACCCCTGCAAATCTTCAACGTCATCTCTACGATTGTTCTCTGCCCCCGGTCGATGTGCTCGTCAGGACATCAGGAGAAACGAGAATTTCAAATTTTCTGTTGTGGCAAATCAATGCCGCAAAGATTTACTTCACCGATCGCCCTTGGCCAGAGTTCGATTCGGTTGAACTCGACGCAGCGTTGTCGCTGACGAATAATTCGACGAAAAATTAGACGAAAAATCCCGGAACAATTCAGACAAATGCCAACGAACAGTGCCGACCAAGAGATTCTTGATGCCTTGAGAGTCGTCATTGACGGGCTTGCCAACGCTGAAGAGCGACAAGGACAAGACGAAATGGCGGTGCTGGTGGGCAGAGCTTTGCGCAAAAATCGACACCTGATAATTCAGGCAGGCACTGGCACAGGCAAAACCTTTGGCTACTTGGTGCCTGCAATTATTTCGGGTCGTCGAATCGTCATCTCGACAGTCACCAAGGCACTGCAAGATCAGCTCTCCCAAAACGATTTGCCTCTTTTGGCCAGTGCACTCAAGCCTCTTCTAGATCATGAACTGACCTGGACGGTTCTCAAAGGTCGGAGCAACTACCTGTGTAGGCAACGCATCGCTGAATTGGCCGATCGCACCCAATCACGCCTCGAATTAGATGATGTCTCGGTTCGCACCAAAGCTGACGTAAAAAAACTCTGTGAATGGGCCCAAACCACCCAAACTGGCGACGAGGGCGAACTTGATTGGCAACCACAGAGAATTGCTTGGTCAATGGTCAGCGTGAGCAGCCAAGAATGTCCGGGGGCATCACGATGCCCACATGGCGAAGTTTGTTTTGCAGAATTAGCGCGAAATGCGAGCCAGACATCTGACATTGTGATCGTCAATGGATGGCTATATGCCCTCGACATAGTCACCGAAGGCACAATAATTGGCGAACACGATGTCGTGATTTTTGACGAAGCTCACGAACTAGAAGATGTGGTCACCGATTCGGCCGGTCTTGCATTGTCACCAACTCGTATAACGACTATCGGTTCAGCAATGCGTTTGATCATTCGCGACGATGCAATGTCGGGTGGGTTTGCAAAAAGTGCATCCCGCCTGCGTGACGCTCTCGTTCCATATATCAATAAGCGCGTCGCACTTCCTCTCGACGACGAGTTAAAAGAAACCCTCGTCGAGGTTCGATCGCGCGCAAACGACGCTCTCAACTCGCTGCGCTCGATCACCACCAACGACGAAGGCGCAAAGCAACGAAAACTTCGCGCACAATCTCTTTGCACGCGCTTCATCGAAGACCTCGACCTTGCTCTCACCGATCGAAGTGGCTACGTGGCCTATGTCGCCGGTACCCCCGACAGGTGCTCACTTGAGATGCGACCGCTGAATGTAGGCTCGACGCTTCACGAGGCAGTTTGGTCCCAGCGAACTGCGATACTGACAAGTGCCACAATCCCGACAAATCTGCCAGAGAGGTTGGGCATGGCTCCAATGAGTTTTGACTCTTGTGTAGTTGCAAGCCCTTTTGATTATGAAAAGAATTCGTTGCTCTATTGCGCATCACACTTGCCAGACCCGGCGCAAGGAATGCGCGACAAGGCCGTGCATTCCGAGATAAGGCAGTTGATAAACGCCGCCGGTGGAAGAACCTTGGCGTTATTCACGAGTTATGCGCGCCTGAACAGCGCCTACGAAGACCTGACAAAAGACGGAAATCAACTCGAGTTCGAAATTCTCAAACAAGACGATCTTCCGAAAATGGAACTTTTGCGAAAATTTACAGAAACCGAGTCGACATGCCTGTTTGCAACCCAGAGTTTTTTTCAAGGTGTTGATGTTCCGGGTCAAACTCTGAGTCTGGTGATAATTGACCGATTGCCATTTCCGGTTCCCACAGATCCGCTGATGAGTGCGAGAAAAGATGCATACGGCAAGTCTTCATTTGCGGCAATCGATATACCGATTGCCGCCACCAAATTGGCTCAAGCCGCAGGGCGTCTCATTCGAACCCAAACCGACCGGGGTGTCGTTGCCGTGCTAGACCCAAGGCTCGTGACCAAAAACTATGGCCAGACCATCGTGCAGATGTTGCCACCAATGGAATTTACGAACAAGCTCGAGCGTGCCAAAGAATTTTTGACTTACGCCGTCAACAACCGATAACCCATACCTCGCACGGTCACGATTATTTTCGGGTCGTCGGGCAAATTTTCGATCTTCACCCTAAGTCGACGAATGTGAGCATCGACCAAACGGCTGTCTCCGAGGTATTCATAACCCCAAACCAATTCAAGCAATTGGTCCCGTGACAAAACCTTGTTGGCGTTCTCCATGAAAATGTGCAAAAGCCGATATTCGGTCTTGGTCAACGGAACTTCAACTCCGTTTTTCAAGACAACACCTTGGTCACTGCGCATTTCAATATCGCCAACCACGAAGCGATCAAATTCTGCAACACTTGCCGACAAAAGAGTCGTGCGTCGTAGTGCGGCCCTGATTCTTGCTGCTAGCTCTTTTGGAATAATCGGCTTGGTCACATAGTCGTCTGCACCAGCTTCGAGACCCGCCACCAAATCATGGGTGTCAGTTTGCGCGGTAACCATGATGATCGGAACGAGGCTCTTGCTGCGAAGTTCACGACAAACATCGAAGCCTGATAAATCCGGAAGTCGCAAATCGAGCAAGACAAGATCCACCGTCTCGGTCGCAAAAATTTTAAGCCCTGAGGCTCCGTCGGCCGCTTCAACGACTCGATATCCCTCGTCTTCGAGGGCAAGGCGCAACGCCGTGCGAATATCTCGATCGTCTTCGATGAACAACAAAGTTTGCACGGTGCTCTATTCTGCCGTGAAGCCCCAATTTGTTACGCAAAAGTCACAGATTTATCGGGGTTCCGTCAAATTGCACCAGCAGTATTGGCTCGTCACACCGGCGGGCAGTCATGCTCCCCCTTGGCTCCCGCCGGTGGGGGTTGACCGAATTCCCGCAATGCTAGAAGAGTGCAACCTGAAACAAGCATCGTCGTTCGGCTACTGAACCTCAACGACAAAGTTCGAGGTCTACGCGGGAGAATAGTCCTTTATTTCAGTCTGAGCGCCTTTGCTGCCGCAGTTACCTTGAGCCTGGTCACTTATGCATCGACTCGGGCATATCTGCTTGATCAGCGCGCCGAACTTGCCACCAGCCAGGCGATCAACAACGCTCAGTTGTTGCGCACGCTCATCGGTGTAAATCCGCAAGATGCAGGCGACGTCGTGACCAACATTCGCACCGAAAGCGGGGGCTATGCAATTTTGTATCTTGAACAAAGCGACTCATTTTTTGCCCAAGAGCCTTTGCGTTTCACACAGTCAAATTTGCCCGATGATCTTTTGACACAGACTTTGGCGGGCAAAAGCGTCAGACAACGTTTCGAATTCAACGGCGAGCCATATGAAGCACTAGGCATTTCAATTGAGGCGATCTCTGGTCACTATTTCGAGGCCTTTCCATTGACAGACGTCGAACGCACGTTGAACACGATTCGCACAACTCTCACCTTTGGCATAATTTTGATCACGATTGCGGGCGGTGTTTTCGGATTCTCGAGTAGCACCAGTGTTCTGAGGCCCCTTCGCCGAGTTGCAACGGTTGCCACCGACATCGCCTCTGGCGGTCTTGACGCTCGTCTCGAAGACGAACGCGACCCCGAACTCGCACGACTGGCTAGTTCGTTCAACAATATGGTTGAGGCAGTTCAGACCAGAATTCAGCGCGAGACTCGCTTTGCCAGTGACGTGAGCCATGAGCTTCGTTCACCAATCACCGCCCTCACGGCTGCAGTTGAAGTGTTACAGAGTCGTCGCGGCGAACTCAACGATCGAAATCAGCAAGCTTTCGACATCATCGCAAGTCAAGTTCGTCGATTCGATCGCACGGTGCTCGATCTGCTCGAACTTTCACGCCTAGATGCGGGAGCCGGCAAGTCACAGGCAGAAATTGTAAATCTTGCCGATTTGGTCAAACGCGTCGCTCAGCGCCATGGTTTTGGAGAAGTGAAGTTTTCGACGACACTCAGCGAATCTGACCAAACTTTTTTGGACAAGAGACGAATCGAGCGCGTCGTTCTGAACTTGCTCGAAAATGCCCGCGACCATGCAGGTGGGGCGACGGCGATCAACGTCACCGGCGACGAAACCGAACTTCGAATTTCAATTGAAGACGCAGGTGCAGGTGTTGCCCAAAGTGAACGCGAGCGAATTTTCGAGCGCTTTGCCCGAGGCACTGCTTCACGAAACAGCACCGGCAGCGGTCTTGGCCTGGCCATCGTGCAAGAACACGCAAGGGCGCTCGGCGGAAACGCCTGGGTTGAGACAAACAGCGACGGCGGCGCGAGATTTATCGTTTCTATCAAAAGACAAATCGCCCCTGAAACTTCAGCGATATGAAAATTTTTGTCCGTAAATTTGGGCTCGCTTTGATATTCGTCATTTCAGGTTGTGGTGTGCCGAATTCGAGTGAAGTGATTGAAATTTCGCAGTCAGACCTGCCGATCGAACTCAAGGTTCAAGCGACAACGACCACGACATCGACCACAACCGTCCCCGAGAGTTCGTCAGCAAAGGAAACTGGTTCGACTCTGGCTGAAGTCTTGTCTGAACCAGTAGAGCTCTATTTCATCAGCGCGAATCGAGTTCTCGCCACGACCCAATCAATCGTGAGTCCTGCGACGACATCTCAGGTTCTGGCGGCACTCATTGCCGGCCCACCATCTGGACAAGACGGCTCAGGTTTGCGAAGCGCGTTACCGCAAAATATTGACGCCACAATCACAGTGACCAAAGGCGTGGCAGCAATCGACACGACTGCGCAATTCTTGGGTGAATTGTCGCCCATCGACCAAAGGTTGGCGATTGCTCAACTAGTTCTGACATTCACGCGCCGTCCAGGGGTCGGCCAGATTATTTTCTCCGTCGATGGAGAACCAGTTGCAGTGCCCCGCGGACGCGGAGACTTGGCAAAACCTGGCTCTCCCGTCAGCTTTGACGACTACTCGTCGCTCTTGATCGCCACAACCGGCTAACCACTCAAAGATCGAAACTGTTCCAAATCTGCCTTACGACAAGTCGGGTTGTCAAAGAGACCGTTTCGCAAAATAATCTCGGCTTCGATCTCCTTGGTAAATATGAGGCCGGTCAAAAAACCGTTTGCACGAATTAACGAAGCATCATTGTTTGGTGAGCCAAGATTTTTGATCTTCCAGCAACTGCTGAATTCGACTGGCAACAAGATAATCGAGCGTGCCGCAGATTTGGCTTTAATCAAAATATCACCCCCCGAAAAACTCATCTCGGCCTCACTAACCCGAGTCGGAACAAAGCTCTCTGATTTTTCGACCACTACCGAACGACTCATATCAAGATCTTGGTTTTCTATTAGGTCAAACACCTGTCTCAATGGGCCGGCAAATTGCAAAACAGTCGGAGAATAAGTGCCCAGGTTTGGCTGACCCAAATCAATCAGTAAATTCTGGTCGTCAAATTCAGTTGCCACAAGACCCGATCCAGCGACGATGCTCTTGAACGAATCAAACCGATCTTTGGGAGCCACAAGAAAACGAACCCCGAGTGCCCGATAGATATCAAAATTTTTTACACCAAGCACCAACCTGTTACGCGACTGCGGCGAATCGTCGTCCAACAAAAACCGTTCATAAAATCGAAACGCCGAAGGTGTCAAAGTGTGCGAATATTCATTCAATAACGGGATTCGACCCGAAATATTCTTCGGATAGTCGGGGTCTTGCAAGACATAGGCAACACGTCCCCTGAAAGCCACGTCACCGATAAGCGAAACTTGCTCTGTTAGAAACTTTGGTGGCTGCAAACTATCAAGCGAACGAGCTGGCGGTTCGGTAAGCGAAAACCTGAGCGAGGTAAGAGGAGAGGCAAACAGAACCAATGCGACAAACCCGCCTGCAACAATTTTCAGCCAAGCACCGCGTCGGGCAATTGTGCCCTTCAATTGGGCCAAAGCAGACCTAGCGAGATCGCTCATAGATTCGACTGTTGCAACGGCATATACAGGCGCCAGCATCCAGATGAAATAGCTGACTCTGGGGCCACTTTCGAAGTCCCAAGTCGATTGCCACAATCTGTAGACCAACAAAAAAACTGCAGCGATAACAGTGATCAACCAAACCTGTGAGCGAACCTGCTTTCGCCAAACTCCTCGCAAAACGTACGAACCAAGGGCGAAAAAACAAACGATCTGGAAGAGATGATTTCCTTCAGCCGATGGTGTTGGAAAAAAGGTTTGAAAAATGAATTTGTGCAGTGGCCACAACTGAGGCTGGGTATAAGTCGACAAAGGCAACTCAGATGCGGCGGTATACAGGTAGAAACCTTGAAGAAAACTGGGCGCCTTCAGAAAAAGCAGGAGCAAGATAGTCGCAAGAAGCACACCAGATCTGCGAATGGCTGCATGAAATCTGCGCTCGCGTAGCAGTGTTATTAACGAGATGAGCCCTACAAAGACAAGCAGTGGAACCGAGGTGATCAAGAGATGTGGCAAAACAACGAACAGCATCGCTATCGAGATAAAAAAACCGAAAATATAGATCGAATCTCTTCGAGGGCTTTCGCCGTTGATTCGGGTAAAGCAACATAGAACCGCCAAAGAGACCATCATCAATGACCCATATTGAGGCACATGACCGAATAGCTCGTTGTCAACTAAGGCCACCGAATATCCCCATAGCGTCGCGATGGCGGTAAGACCAGCCGAGATAACGCTTGAGGATTTTGAAACTGCGAGAGCCTCGTAAAGTTTTGCGGCCAAGACGAAAACTACAACCGAAGTTACGAATGCGACAAGAAAATGGTTGTAAATAGAACTGCCGATCGAGCCAATCACCGAAACCGGATCAAGCCAGAACAAGAAACCGCCCTGCAGACTTCCGGCACCGAAAAGCGGGTCTGAGCGCAGGGCAAAAGTTTTTCCAAACCCAGAAATTTGATAATTCGAAAGCATCGCCGACAATTGTGCGTCGCCGCTCATCACGTCGGTGCGTCGTGAAAAGATGAGAATATAGAAGAACGAGGCAACAGAGAACCAAATCGCCGATCTCAAAAGACCAAACTTAGACTCGGGCGAAGTCGACATATCCAAAAATCTAGTAGCCGAGGCGTTCGACGCGATCGGCACGATGTTGCCAGTCCTTGTCGACTACCACGAACAATTCGAGGAATGCCCCATCGGGCATCTGCTTGCGAACTTCGGTGCCAACAGCTTTGAGAACACTGCCCGATTTGCCAATGACCATGCCTTTTTGACTCTCTCGCTCGACGATTATCTCGCAGCGCACCCGCGGCCACTCCCATTCGGTGACGCGAGTCGCAATCGAATATGGCAACTCGTCTCTGGTCATCGACAGCAACTGTTCACGCACCAGCTCGGCCACCCACTCTGCCTGCGGGGTTTCAGTTGTCATCTCAGCCGGAAACATCGGTTGCCCCTCGGGTGCTCGCTTGACTAACTCGGCTATCAACTGATCGATACCCTCTCCCGTTTTGGCAGAAACCGGAAAATATTCGGCAGCTCCCAAAGAAGAAACATCTTTGAGTTGAGCGAGCAACTTTGTCGGCGATACCGCATCAATCTTGTTGACTATGACGATTGAGTTTTTAATATCGAGTTGGTCGCTAACCCATTTGTCACCAGAACCAAAAGTTTGAGTTGCGTCAATCAACAGACATACGATGTCCACATCGCGCACAGATTCAAGAGCAGTCGAATTTACGCGCTCGCCAAGGGCAGTGCTGGCTTTGTGCAATCCGGGTGTGTCTACAAAAACAAGTTGAGTTTCATTTAGATGCAATATGCACCTCACCCGCGTTCGTGTGGTTTGAGGTTTGTCTGAGACGATGCTCACTTTCTTTCCGACCAATGCATTGACCAGGGTCGATTTGCCGACATTTGGTCTGCCTACCAAAGAAACAAACGCTGTTCGCACGAAAGAAGGCTACCGAGACCAGATGCACGCATCTGGCAGAATTGAATGATGCTCGGCATTGATTGGCGAAAATGGTTCGACCGAATGCAACCTCAGACTCTGCAAATCGCAGCGATGTTGCTTTACCTGAACGGCTTTTTTGCGTTTGTAAGTGTCATCGATCAAACCGACTATTTGGGTTATCTGCGTAATCGATACCCGTTTGGAATCTTCATCGGTTTGATTTTCGTCGCCCTGCACGCTCTGGCCGGTTTATTCATGGCCAACGACTTGAAACTGGGCTACAAGTTGGCGATTGCGGCTGCCTTTGGTCCGTTTGTTTTGCGATTTTGGGCATATTCAGATCTCGAGAGCATCGGTGGCATCAGCACCTCGATCTACCGAAAACTAAGCGGGGGTAGCACTCTCAATTTGATTTTTGAAGTGGCGCTGTGTGCTCTGATATTGCACCCACAGAGTCGCAGTCACCAAAGAATCTGGTATCACTAGTTCATTCGTCAGCCCGACCCGCAACCTGCCAAACTAGGTGCATGACCAAGCTGATTATCAAGAATGTCGACGAGCTCAAGAGTCTCGTCGGCAAGCATCTCGGATTTTCTGAATACCTGACCATCTCACAAGAACAAGTAAATCTCTTTGCCGATGCGACGGGCGATCATCAGTGGATTCACATCGATGTCGAGCGAGCCAAGAAAGGACCTTTTGGCGGGCCGATTGCCCACGGATATTTGACGCTTTCTTTGGGTCCGGTTTTCTTGCCACAGATATTCGGCGTCGAGGGTGTGGCGATGGGCGTCAACTATGGCACCAACAAAGTCAGATTTCCTTCACCAGTGCCAGTCGGCTCAAAACTTCGCGCAGGGGTAAAACTCTTGGGAGTCGAAGACGTAACAGGAGGTGTCCAGGTGACTCTTGAAACGACCTTCGAAGTTGAAGGCGCCAAGAAACCCTCGTGTGTTGCCGAGGTAGTTTTTCGCTATTACTTGTAAAAGTAAAATCAGATTGCAAATTTTTATCTGAAGTTTTTCATTACTTCAGCGAAAAGTTCTACGGTCTCAGAACTCGGATAGTCGGCGCACCACGGTATAAAACCACTGCAACCTAAGTCGATATATTTCTGAACCTTTTCGGTCACTTGCTCGACGGTGCCGACCAGGTTATTTTTCTGCCATTCATCCATCGGTTCAGCACGCAGACTCAGCGACCCGGCTTGCTTTATCTCTTTTTCTGTGCGACGAATGAATATGTCCGGTGACCAAGTTTTGGCAATTTCCGACTCGTCGCGACCGACCGCCATGCAGTGCCCCTTCAAAATCTCTCGTTTGCGAGCAAACTCTTCAGGGCTGCCCCCGAAGTTCGAATAGTCTGCGTATCGAGCCACAACTCGCAAGGTCAATTGCTCACCGCCCCCGCCAATCCAAATTGGTGGATGTGGCTTTTGCAGAGGCTTCGGATCGCAATTGCCACGCACCAAGTTGTAATACTTGCCGGCGTAGTTGGTTTCTTGTTGTGTCCACATCGAGCGAACAATTTCAACGCATTCGCGCAACATCGCAATTCGAACCTTTGGCTCAGGAAAGTCATAGCCATAGCCGCGACATTCGTTTTCATACCAACCAGCGCCTATTCCCCAGTCGAGACGTCCACCAGAAATCACGTCCAAAGTCGAGGTAATTTTCGCAAGCAGGCTGGGCTCACGATAAAGATTGCAACCGACCATTTGGCCGAGCCTGATTTTCGTCGTGCGCTGGCTGATAGCGGCCATGGTTGTCCAGCACTCGAAGACCGTCTCGTGAGCAGGACGCGGCACGTTATGGAAATGGTCGTAGACCCAAATCGAGTCAAAGCCCAGTTTTTCGGCCAACTGTGCGATTTCCACTGCTTTGTTCCATTTGGCAACAGGGTCGACGATCGATACAAGTTCCATCTTCCAACCTTGGGGAATGAATACACCAAAAATCGTGTTGCGCTTAGCTGTCACAATGGCAAATCTCCTGTCGCTGTCTTTGTAGTGCCGTGATCTTTGAATGCGGCAATTGTTCGTTGGGCAATGCGCATTTGGTGAATCTCGTCGGCGCCGTCGGCAAATCTACTCCATCGGGCCTGTTGAAGCATGTGCGCCAACGGTGTGTCTGTCGAATAGCCGAGCGCACCGTGCACCTGAATGGCGCGATCGATGATTCTCCACAAACTATTTGCCACAAAGTGCTTGGCCATCGAAACTTCGGAGGTAAAACTTTGGCCGTTTTCGATTTTAAATGCGGCATGCAAAACCATGAGTTTGCATTGGTAAAGCTCAATCGACGAGTCGGCGATCAACCATTGAATGCCTTGTTTCTCGGCGAGCACTGAACCATGTGAATATCTCTGCAATGCGCGATCAACCATCATGTCGAGGGCAATCTCTGCCTGTCCTATCCAACGCATGCAATGTGCAAGCCGAGCCGGACCGAGGCGATATTGACCGAGCAAATGTCCTTGGCCTCGCCCACCCAACATATTTTTTGCCGGCACACGAAGATCTTGAAGCAAAATCTCGCAGTGGTTGTGACCACCCGCCATTGTTTCGACATCTCGAACGATGTTGAAACCTTCGCTTGGTATATCGACGATGAAACAAGAATTGGCCGCTTGGGGCAGGTCTGGATTGTCTTCCGTTCGCGCAACCAATAGCGCAAACTGCGCGCCTCGCGCGCCAGAGATGAACCACTTGTGACCGTTGATCACCCATTCATCTCCGTCTTGATAGGCCTGGGTTCTAATCAGAGTCGGGTCGCTACCCGCGACCTCGGGCTCAGTCATTGCAAAACAACTGCGCGCTTTGCCCTCGCAAAGTGGTCGAAGATATTTTTCCTTTTGTTCATCTGTGGCCCAATGCAAAAGTGTGTGCTGGTTTCCTTCATCGGGTGCCTGAGCATTCAACACAAAAGGACCAATGCTGACTTTTGCCGCCTCTGCCGAAACTGCCGCCATTGCAGTTGGGCCAAGGCCCATGCCTCCCCATTCAGCGGGCATGTGAGGCAACCACAACTGCCAATGATCGCGTGCCCTGGCTCGCAGTTTGATAATTGCGCTAACGACTTCTGATCGATCTTTTTGATCGATCGCATCCCATTGCGGACGAACCTCTTCGTCCATAAACCGACGCACCTTCATGCGCACTGCTTCGACTTCTGGTGCAAATGAGAAATCAATCACGACAAAAATCTCCTCGCATTAGTTTGTCAGAGATTCACCGTTGAACCGCTACCGTTCCGCCATCGAAAGACCACAATCGATGCGAACAAACAGACTTCCCCTAGCCTGAAAACTGTGAAAACTGAATCTCGTCGCCCCAAAAAGTGGGATCGCACAGATTTGCCCAAGGGCGCTGAGAAGGTCGAAGCCGTTCGTGAAATGTTCGACGCAATAGCCCCCCGATACGACTTCGTAAATCGTTTGATGACCTTCAGGCTCGATGTTCGCTGGCGCAAGAAAACGGTCGAAGCGCTCGGCTTGCCAGAAGGGTCGCGGGTGCTCGACCTGGCCAGTGGCACCGGTGATCTGTGCATTGAACTAAAAAAGCACGGCCACCAGCCAGTTTCTATCGACTTGTCTTATGGCATGTTGAGTGCCGATCGAAGTGGCGCGCCGAGATCACAGGCCGATATTTTGAAACTACCTCTACCCAATGGATGCGTTGACGGAATCACTTGTGGTTTTGCTCTACGAAATCTCGAAAATCTTCAATTGTTTTTCATCGAGCTTGCTCGGGTCACACGTCACGGCGGACGTATTGCTCTTCTCGACGTGAGCGTGCCGACAAATCGAATAATTCGAATTGGAAACAGTATTTATTTTGGTCGAATTGTGCCGATAATCGGTGGGCTGTTATCAGATCGAGCGGCATACAAATATCTGCCAAGAAGCGTCGCTTATTTGCCAAAACCTGACGAGTTGATCTCGATGCTCAAGCAGTCAGGTTTCGCCGACGCTCGACACATTCAGTTGTCAGGTGGGCTCACCCAACTTCTCGTGGCAACTCGAAATTAAATGCGTTCGACGACCCGGTTGCTTTCTTCGGTCACCGACCAAAAGATAGATCTCAACGACTTTGCTGGCCGCACTGGCTATCTGTTTGTGCGCGATGGTGTGGGCGTGGCGGGCCAAGGCGTGGCACGACGAGTTGCAAGAAGCGAGGTTGCTTCCGCGCTTTCGGCGATCATCGATGAAAATGTCTCAGGTATCGCTTCTGCTGGGCCAATTGCCATCGGGTGCATACCCTTTGATAGCTCGCAACCCCATGAATTCATTATTCCAAGGGTCGTCATTGGCAAAAACGCAGATGGAAGTCATTGGCTGACGACCATCGACGATGCACAACCCAACTTTGAGGTTTCGCAAGAAGTAAAACCGTTAGCCGCAACCTTCAAAGTGACCCAAGGGGTCTCAATTGATCACTATCTAGAAGCAGTCAGCGCAACCGCCAAGGCAGTCAAAGACAACAAGCTTAAAAAGGCGGTAATCGCCCGAGATATTTTCGTCGAAACTGACGTGAGCTTCGATATTTGTGCAGTTTTGCATCGACTGAGATCGTCATTTGGGTCGAGTTACAGATATCTTGTCGACAATTTTCTTGGTGCTTCGCCAGAATTGTTGGTCGCAGTGAACGGTGACCAGGTTTCAAGTCATCCTCTTGCAGGCACTGCACCACGCACAGGCGATCAGGCAACAGACAAAAGAAATGCCGAGGCATTGATTGCAAGTGCCAAAAATCAAGAAGAACACCGCATCGTCATCGACATGGTGCACGATACTTTGCTGCCGTGGTGCTCATTTCTTGATTGGCAGCCCGAGCCTTCGGTTGTGACTGTGGCAAACGTGCAGCATCTGGGCACCGAGATATCCGGCACGTTGAGTGACCCAAGACCCAGTGTTCTCGATCTGGCTTATGCGCTTTCGCCAACACCAGCGCTTGGTGGCGCGCCAAAAAAAATCGCACTCGAACAAATTGCCAAAGTCGAAGGTATGAATCGTGGTCGATATGGTGGCGCAGTCGGATATTTAAATCGCCACGGTGACGGAATTTTTGCCGTTGCTATCAGATGCGCCGAAATCGACCAATCAGGTTTGATCGCTCGATTGTTTGCAGGGGGTGGCATAGTTGCAGACAGTGAACCAGCAAGTGAGCTGGCCGAAACTCAGGCCAAATTTCAGGCGATGCTTGCGGCCCTAATCAGACCTTAAATATTTAAACTCGTCTATTCGCGCCGATTGTTTAGCGCAAGCTTGCTGCCACCGATTGATTTATGCGCTCGTGCACTTTGACGTTTTCTTTGCGATCAGTTGCCACCCTTGCCACCCATGGCCCGCGAAGAGCAAGAACCTCGCCAAGCTCCTCAAGATTTTCAATTTCATGGAATGCGATCTGATGAGCTTTTGTCAGCAAGGCGATGTCAACCTGATGGGGTGTGCCGAATAATTTTTCAAACTTGGTCTCGCCGACTTTTTCAGCCTGAGGAAGAAAAGAAAAGATTCCGCCCCCGTTTTTGTCGATCACGATGATTCGCAAGTCAACATCACGCTGACCAAGATTCAGCAATCCGTTTGAGTCATGCAAAAATGCGATATCGCCGATCAATAGCGTCGTTTGCTTGCTTGTTGCTATTGCCACACCGACGCTGGTCGAAACCACACCGTCAATGCCATTGGCCCCTCTATTGGCATGAACCCGCAATCCATGACGTGGAGCACCGAACCATTCGACATCACGAATCGGCATCGAACTCGAAACGACAAAATGCGAGTCATCTGGCAAAGACGCGACAAGCGCCCGAGCAACCCCTGGCTCAGTTAACGCTTTTTCATCGGCGAGAGCCAAATTGATCGCCTTTTGTGCAGACTGTTCGGCCAGAGACCAAGATGCGAGCCAATCTGTTGGCGAAGCGATCGATTTCGATTCGAGAATTTGAAGACAAATCTCGTCGATATCAGCAACGATGTGCAACGAGCACATTCGATCAGGGTCAATGAGGGTGGGTGTTGTTGTGACAACTATCTGATCGGCACCCGAGCTCGTCAACCACGAATTGACGACCTTGGATGCAGGCAGGGCGCCGAATCTCAAGACAACCTCTGGCTTGAGTAGTTTTGCCGAATCGGCATCTCGCAATATCGAATCGGCGGCTGCCACGACCACGCTGCTTGGTACTCGAGCGCTGCTTCGCGGGTCTGCAATTATTGGCCAACCCAGACCCTCAGCAAGCTTGACGATCGAGTCTGTTCGGTATTTTTCAGGACCAGCGACTATTAAACCTTTTTTATTGCTCAAAAGTTTAAGCAATCGCTTCATAAGTCTCGTCGATGGTTGCGAAAGATCCTGTGAGATCAGAGCAGATTTTTCGTCGCGCATTGGCAATTCGCCCGCAACACCGAGAAGAGGCTCAC
>CAYOVI010000018.1:0-22602 GCA_964407365.1 uncultured Ferrithrix sp. | reverse complement strand
TAATTCCGCGCGATACGTCACTGACCAATCGGCCAGAGCAGATTCCCTCATGGGACGACTATCCAGAGCGCTATAGACCGATTGCGCGAAGACTCATGGAGGTTTTCGCTGGGTTTCTTGCCCACACCGACGCTCAAATCAAACGCGTGATCGATGCGTTAGACGAACTTGAGATCGCCGAGAACACGTTAATCATTTACATCACCGGCGATAACGGTGCATCGGCCGAAGGAACAATTCATGGTGCGTGGAGTGCGCCATCGTTTCAAAACGGTGTGCATGAAGACCCAGAATGGTTGCTCGAACATATCGACGATTTCGGCACTGCAAAGTGTGAAAATCATTTCAACGTTGGCTGGGCGTGGGCTCTCGACTCGCCATTTCAGTGGATGAAACAAGTTGCATCGCACTTTGGTGGCACCCGCAACGCAATTGCAATTTCTTGGCCAGGACAAATTACGACAACGAACGAATTGCGCTCGCAGTTCCACCACGTCATCGACATTGCGCCAACTATCTATGAGGTCGCAGGCATAACTCCGCCAGATTTCGTCAACGGCATCGAGCAAATGCCCATTCATGGCACTTCGATGAAATATTCGTTCGCCAATGCCGATGCGCCCAGCACTCACTCATCGCAATATTTCGAAATTTTGGGCAACCGTGCTATCTACGAAGATGGCTGGATCGCCTCGTGTTTTCATGGCCGACTGCCCTGGATTCGCCTTCAGGGCCTTGAATTCGACGGTCCGCAAGAGCGATGGGAGCTCTACAACATCGAGAAAGACTTTTCGCAAGCGGTAGACCTGGCCGCCGAGCACCCGGAAAAATTGAGGCAGCTACAAGAATTGTTTGATCGACACGCCAATAAATACGGCATTTACCCCCTTCGTGATCCGGGCGCACCCCGACATGGAAACTTCGCCGTGCCCCACTCGTTAGACGGCTTCAAAAAAATCAAATACTCAACTGCGCATGTCCGAATGCCCGAAAGTTCTGTGCTTAACCTAAAGAATTGCTCATACCGAATTTGTGCCGAACTCGAGATCACAGACCAGGCAAATCACGGTGTTGTCGCTTGCCAAGGGGGCAACATGGCAGGGTGGTCGCTGTATCTTGACGATCAAACTCGACCAGTATTTCATTACAACTTGTTTGGCCACGAACACTTTTCTTTTGCGAGCCCAAAACCTCTGAGCGTTGGCTCACATCTAGTCGAAGTTCTATTTGCATACGACGGTGGCTTTGGCGCAGGTGGCAATGTTTCACTTCTTGTCGACAAAACTGAGGTATCTGCCGGACGCATCGAAAAGACGGTGCCGCTCGTTTTTTCAATGAGTGGCGAAACTTTTGATGTTGGAATTGACACGGGTTCACCGGTGGGGCCATACCCCCATAATTATGAGTGCACTGCTCGAATAATCGGTGTCACTCTCGAAAAATTAGACGAGCCACCCAAAGAGATTCGAGAAAAAATGCGCGAAGGCGAGTTTCGCGCAAGCCTTAGCACCCAATAAAAATTAAGAAAGACTCAACTCAAGGCGCTTGCGCACTGCATCACGAACTTGAGCGTCGAAACTTCGCACATGGGCAGCCGATAGCTTGTAGACCTTTTCGCTGTCACCCGACTCAAGAGCTGACAAAATTTCGTCGTGCTCTTCTAAGGCATGACCCATGTCTGCAACATCCGACAGATACATGTGCCAGAGTCTGTCACTTTGGGCATAAAGCACGTCGAGTGTGTCGGTCAAAAACTTGTTGCCGGCGGCCTGCCAAACGATTTCATGACACTGGGCGTCGAAATGAATTTGATCTTGGGCCGTTACCGCAGTTTTTTTTGCTTTAGCCAATACCTTTCGCATCTGCTGCCAATGTTTGGCATTGCCACGCTCACATGCCAAGCGAGCGACATAGGGTTCAAGAATTGCACGGGTCTCGTAAAGAGTCGACAATTCGGAAATTTCGATGTTCGAAACGATCATGCCGCGACGCGGAATGACAATCAAAAATTGATCTCGAGCCAAGCGCTGCAACGCCTCGCGAATCGGGGTGCGACCAATAGCAAGCTGCTCTTGCAGTTCGTCTTCTCGAACAACAGCCCCCGGGGTCAATTCGAGGCGCACAATCATGCCCCGAATCAGCCGATATGCCTGCTCGCTTAAAGACTCTTTGACCATTTGGCCTCAGCCTAGCCGAGTGATATGGTGGTGATATATCACCAAAGTGAAAAGAGACAATATGAGCGAATTTCCAAAGTCAGCAAAATGTGTGGTCATCGGCGCCGGCATCGTCGGCAACTGTTTGGTTGGTCATCTCTCGAAACTTGGCTGGACAAACATGGTGCAGATCGACAAGGGTCCATTGCCCAACCCCGGCGGATCGACTGGTCACGCTTCAAACTTCATTTTTCCGACCGATCACAACAAAGAAATGGCGCTTCTCACTTTGGCGTCGCAAAAGCAATACATCGAAATGGGCATGAACAACACATGTGGCGGAATCGAGGTGGCACGCAAACCAGAACGACTTGAAGAGTTCAATCGACGAATGACCTCGGCAAAATCTTGGGGTATCGATGCCAAACTTCTCTCACCAGCCGAGGTGAAAGAACTTGTGCCCTTCATCAACGAAAAAGTGATTCTCGGGGGTTACTACACGCCGAGCGTTTCGTGCGTCGACTCACTGCAAACAGGCACACTCATGCGCGAAAGCGCGGTCAAAGCCGGCAACTTGAGCGTGTTTGCCAACACCGAGGTTCTCGACCTTGAAGTTGAAAACGGTGCGATCAAAGCAGTCGTCACGAACAAAGGGCGAATCGAAGCCGAGTATGTCGTCGTGGCTTGTGGTGTGTGGAGTCCGCGCATCGCAAAAATGGCAGGCGCAACCATTCCGCTCACACCAGCGGTTCACCAAATGGCCGACGTCGGCCCGATTGATGTTTTGCAAAAGACCAACGCCGAAGTCGCATTTCCGATCATTCGTGACATGGATACTTTTTGCTACGAGCGACAGACAGCCGGCTCGATGGAAGTAGGCAGTTATGCACACCGCGCAATTTTCATGCACCCAGACGACATTCCGTCGAACGAGGCCTCGGCTCTCTCGCCCACCGAGTTGCCCCTTACTCAAGACGACTTCGACCCACAAATGGAGCAAGCAATCGAATTGATGGAGATGTTGGGTGATGCTGAAATCAAATATGCGATCAACGGCCTGCTTTCGTTGACACCCGATGCGATGCCCGTTCTAGGTGAAACAGTCGAGGTAAAAAATCTCTGGTCAGCCGCGGCAGTGTGGATCAAAGAAGGCCCAGGCATCGCCCAACTAGTAGCCGAGTGGATGACATATGGCTACCCGCATCTTTGCGACCCGCATTCTTCTGACATCTCGCGTTTCTACCCCCACGAAAAAACCGAGCATCACATTTATGCACGTTGCGATGAACACTTCAACAAGACATACGGCATAGTTCACCCTCGTGAGCAATGGGGGTCGCAACGCGACATGCGACGCAGTCCGTTTTATCCGCGCGAAGAGGCTGCAGGAGCAACTTTTTTTGATGCACGTGGGTGGGAGCGTCCACAGTGGTTCGCCTCGAACGAAAAACTCGTCAAAAAGTTCAAAGAAGCCTGCGAGCCCCGCGAGCACGAGTGGGACGCCCGCTGGTGGTCACCGATCATCAACGCCGAACATTTGCAGATGCGCGAATCTGTTGGCATGGTCGACCTGACTGCTTTCAATGAATTTGATTTCACCGGACCAGGGGTCGTCAAGTTCTTGCAATACATGTGCGTGAATAATGTCGACGTTCCAGTCGGTCGCTCGGTCTACACGCCGTTGCTCACCCCTGCAGGTGGCTTTCGCGGCGACCTGACAATAATGAGACTGGCCGATCAGCACTTCAGGGTGATTACAGGCGCCTTTGACGGTGGCCGCGACAAGTATTGGTTCTCTAAGTTCTTGCCGCAAGATGGCTCGGTGACATTCACCGACATGTCAAGTGCACTTTGCACGATCGGCGTATGGGGACCAAACGCCGAAAAGACAATGGCCAAAGCCACTCAGAACATCAACGCAGAAGGCAAACTTGTGCCATTTGACGTCTCACAGAAGAACTTTCCGTATGGCTCAGTTCGTGATGTGCTGATTGATGGCGTGCCAGCCACAATGTTCAGAATCTCTTATGTCGGCGAAAACGGCTGGGAGGTCTACACCAAAATGGAGCACGGCCTGCGCATGTGGGACTCGATTGCCAAAGCTGGTCAAGAGTTCGGCATCATTCCGGTGGGCATGGGTGTGTATGCAGTCACCGGTCGCATCGAAAAGGGCTACCGCCTGATGGGGGCCGAACTTGAAAGCGAATACACCCCGGTTGAGGCAGGCTTGGCTCGACCAAAAGTCAAATCGGCAGACTTCATCGGCAAAGCCGCATATCTCAAAGCGCGCGAAGAAAAGCCGTGCGCGATCATGTGCACGCTTGAAATCATCGACCATAAAAACAAGGCGGGCATCAAGCGATTTCCCACTGGCGGAAACGAACCGATTTTGACTAAGTCTGGTGAGCGAATCGTGGATGCCAAAGGTCGAGTCTCGCGGGTCACGACTGCGGGCGCTGCGCCCTCACTCGGCAAATACCTGTTGCTGGCCTACTTGACGCCAGAGCATGCCGTCGAGGGCAACGAATTGCGCGTGATGTACATGAACGAACTGTTTCCGGTTCGCGTGGCCCGTGTCGGCAGTCAACCATTGTTTGACCCGACCGATGCACGAATGAAGAGCTAGTCGAGACAAGATAAAAATGAATATTCTCGTCTGCGTAAAGCGGGTGCCGGCACCTGGTGCCCGCATCAACATCACCGATGATGGACAACAAGTCGACACTGCTTTCTTGGGTTTCACGGTCAGTCCGCATGAAGAGTGCGCAGTCGAGCAAGCAGTTCAGTTGATCGAAAAACATGGTGGCGAGGTGACCGTGCTGACGCTCGGCCCGGTCGAGGCTGAAGAACAACTGCGCACCGCAGTCAGCACGGGGGCAACCAAAGCCGTGTTGATGCCAATTGACAAAACAGACTGGGATCCGCAAAAAACTGCGCAAGCGATCGCCCAGGCCATAACCGAATTAGAAACCAAAAACGGAAAATATGACCTGGTTTTGTTCGGCAACGAATCTGCTGACTCGTGTGGCTATCAAGTCGGTGTTCGAACCGCTCTAAAACTGAAAAGACCAATGGTCAACGGGGCCAAAGGTCTCGAAATTGACAACGGCGTTGCAGTCGTCCGTCGCGAAAGCGACGCTGGCGTCGAGATCTATAAGTTGAACATGCCAGCGTGCGTTGGCGTCAAAGAAGGCATCAATCTGCCTCGCTACCCGACCATGAAAGGTCGCCTGGCTTCGAAAAAAGTAGCGATCGACCGCGCAGAGTCTCTTGGCCAAACAGGTGGATTGCAATTGATAACGCTTCGTCGCCCACCCGAGCGCGCGAGCAACACCGTGATTCTTGGCAATGGCCCTGAAGCCGCACCCGCCGTGGTTGATCTGCTCGAAGAGTTGGGGGTCTTCAAATGACTGTTCTCGCCGTAGTCGAACACGATCGCGGCAATATCACCGGTGCGTCGCTTGGCGTGCTGACGATGGCTCGCAATCTTGCCAAACAGATGAACACGAAATTCGAGGCTCTCACAATTGGCGCCAACGCCGATGGACTGAGTCAAACGGTGGCCAACTTTGGTGCCACGACCATTCATCAAGCTCACAACGAGATGCTCAAAGATTTCGGACCCGAAGCATGGGGTGAATCAATTGCCCAAGTTGTAAAAAAAGTTTCTCCATCAGTCGTTGTCGGCACGGGCACAGAGCGTGGCCACGAGATAATCGCCCAAGCAGCTGCGAGGCTCGATTTGCCCGCGGCGATGAATTGCCTCGAGTTCGACAAAGACTTCAACGGTCAACAGCCACTAAAGGTCGTGCGCACACGTTGGGGTGGCTCGCTGCTCGAAGAGGCCCAACTTGATGCACCAATAAAGCTTGTGACGCTTGCCAATCACGTGGTTGAGCCAAAAGAAGAGCTCGCAACTTCGCCCGCAAATGTTGCGCCGTTTGATGTGCAGCTTGACGAATCTGTGGCACAAAGTTTCGTGCAAGATCGCGTCGAAAGAGTTGCTGGCGTAACTTTGGCGACTTCACCAGTTGTCGTCAGTGGTGGGCGTGGCGTCGGTTCGGCCGAGGCATTTGCGCCGCTCGAAGAACTCGCCTCACTGCTCAACGGCGTCGTGGGTTGCTCGCGAGCAGTCACCAACAATGGCTGGCGCAATCACACCGACCAAGTTGGCCAAACTGGCACTCGAATTGCACCCGACATTTATATCGCTTGCGGCATTTCAGGCGCGATTCAGCACTGGGTTGGAGCGATGGCCTCAAAAAACATTTTGGCAATCAATACCGATGCACAAGCGAACATTGTCACCAAGGCTGGTTATGCAGTCATCGGCGACCTGCACAAAGTTGTGCCCGCCATCTCGGCAGAAATTCGTCGCAGACAAGGAAAATAGCAAGTTCTTCTGTTCATAAATCCCAGCAAAATGCTCGGGTTTATCCTGGTTAAAACTAGAGTCATATCTTGTGAATAGCGAGAATCTCGAACCCGGACGTCGTCGTGGTCGCTCTCGCACCGCAAGCACCGAACTCAAGGCGCCCGAACAAAGGCCATTCAAACAGCCTCAAATGCGATATGAGCCAACAAAGGTTTTGAGCGATGACGAGCTTGAGTCGATTCATCTTGCAAGTCTGAGAATTCTTTCTGAATATGGAATGGACTTTCTCGACCCAGATGCTCGCGATCTGATGAAAAAAGCAGGTGCAAAAATCGAAGACCAGCGCGTGCGATTTGACCCCGAGATGGTGCTCGAAACAATCAAGACCTGCCCGAGCGAATTCAAACTTCACTCACGCAACCCCGCCCACACGCTGAATGTCGGCGGCAAATGGATGGCATTTGGCTCTGTGGCCAGCACCCCGAATTTCATCGGGCTAGACGGGGTTCGCCACCCCGGCACCCGTGCTGATTTTCAAGATCTTCTCAAGTTGAGCCAGGTCTTCAACATCATTCACTTCAATAGCGGCTATCCAGTCGAGCCTGTTGACCTGCATGCATCAATTCGCCACATTGAAACAACTTACGACTTGTTGACGATGACCGACAAAGCAATTCACTGCTACAGCCTTGGCAGGCAACGCAACCGCGACGTGCTCGAAATGTGTCGAATTGTGCGTCAAGTCGACGATGCAACGCTTGATCGCGAACCTTCGGTGTTCAGCATCATCAACTCGTCTTCGCCGCTGCGCCTAGATACGCCGATGCTGCAAGGCATAATGGAGTTTTCTTCGCGCAATCAAATCATCATCATCACCCCGTTCACCTTGGCTGGTGCGATGGCACCGATCACTTTGGCTGGTGCGCTTTCACAGCAAAATGCCGAGGCTCTTGCGGGCATGGTGTTCACCCAAGTTGTGCGCCCTGGCGCACCCGTGGCTTACGGCGGATTCACCAGCAATGTCGACATGCAATCGGGCGCACCGGCCTTTGGCACGCCCGAATATATGCGCACTGCGATGGCCGGGGGTCAACTCGCGCGTCGCTACAAAGTGCCTTATCGCTCGAGCAATGTTTGTGCCGCTAACGCCCTTGACGCACAAGCCGCCTATGAGAGCGTTTTTTCTCTGTGGGGCGCAGTTCAAGGTGGCGTCAACTTCGTCATGCACGGCGCCGGGTGGATGGAAGGCGGACTGCATTCTTCTCTCGAAAAATTCGTGCTTGATGCCGACTTGATGAGCATGGTCGCGGCATATCTCGAGCCGATCATCGTCGACGAGGCGACACTGGCACACGAGGCAATCGGTGAGGTGGGCCCAGGCGGACACTTCTTTGGGGTACAGCACACGCAAGATCGATTTCGTGACGCGTTTTACAAACCGATGATTTCTGACTGGCGCAATTATGAAAGTTGGCAAGAAGGTGGCAGCCCCACAGCCGTCACCAAAACGTCCGAACTTGCCAAAACGTGGTTGGCCGCATATCAAACCCCGGCAATTGATTCAGCCGTCAAAGAAGAACTTCAAGCCTTTGTCAAACGTCGCGTCTCAGAAGGTGGAGTCGCCACTGATTTTTAGAATATAAATCGAAGTAGTTCACGAAAGGTATTTGCAATGAAATCTTCAGCACAGGTAGTCGTCATTGGTGGTGGCGTCGTTGGCGCATCGGTGCTTTATCACCTGACTAAAGCCGGCTGGACAGATGTTGTGCTCGTCGAACGCAAAGAGCTCACTGCTGGTTCAACCTGGCACGCCGCTGGTGGCATGCACACGCTCAACGGTGACCCCAACGTGGCCCGCTTGCAGCAATACACCGTAAATCTTTACAAAGAGATCGAAAAAGAATCAGGCCAAAACTGTGGCATTCACCTGCCTGGGGGCATTCAACTTGCCGACACCCCCGAGCGTCTCGACTGGTTGAGAATGGCACATGCTCGTGGTCGCTACCTCGGCATGAAAATGGAGATCATCTCAATCAAAGAAGCCAAGGTTCTCAATCCGTTGCTCGAAGAAAAATATTTCGTCGGCGCACTATATGACGAAGACGAAGGCAGCGTCGACCCCTATGGCGTGACTCACGCATATGCGATTTGTGCGAAAAATCGTGGCGCCGAGGTCTACACAAACACCTGGGTCACCGCGCTCAATCATCGTCACGACGGCACTTGGGATGTCATCACCGACAAAGACCACACGATTCATGCCGAGCACGTCGTGAACGCCGGCGGATTATGGGCGCGCGAAGTCGGTCGCATGTGCGGTCTCGAACTTCCGGTTTTGGCGATGGAACACCACTACTTGATGACCGAGCCGATGGAAGAAGTGATCGAATTCAATCGCATCAACGGCAAAGAGTTGCCACACATGATCGACTTCGCAGGTGAAATTTATGCCCGACAAGAGGGCCAAAGCATTTTGCTCGGCACCTACGAGCAAAACAATCGACCGTGGTCGCCCAAAGAGACCCCCTGGGATTTCGTGTTTCAACTGTTGCCACACGACCTAGAGCGAATCGCGCCTGAACTTGAGCGCGGTTTTGCACACTTCCCTGCTGTTGGTCGTGCAGGCATCAAGAAATTTGTCAATGGCCCGTTCACTTTTTCGCCCGACGGCAACCCGCTCGTGGGCCCGATCAAGGGGATGCCAGGCATGTGGTCTGCATGTGCTGTCATGGCGGGTCTCTCACAAGGCGGAGGCGTCGGTCTGTCACTTGCCAACTGGATGGTGCACGGTGACCCTGGTGCTGACATATGGGCGATGGATGTTGCTCGCTACGGTGATTTTGCCACGCTCGAATATACAAACTCAAAGGTTCGCGAAAATTATTCGCGTCGCTTTCGCATCACCTTCCCCAACGAAGAGCTTAAAGCTGCCCGTCCCTTGCACACGACGCCAATTTATGATCGATTGCTTGCCCATAACGCCGTCATGGGCGCTGGATTTGGCCTCGAGCACCCATTGTGGTTTCAAGACAAGGGCAAAGATCCGATCGAAGATGTAACTTTCTATCGTTCGAATGCGTTCAAAAACGTGGGCGAAGAATCTCGGGCCGTGCGCGAACGCGTCGGCTTTTCAGAGGCATCAAACTTTGCAAAATATAAAGTCAGCGGCACAGGCAGTGCCGAATGGTTGCAGGGATTGTTCACCAACTCTTTGCCCAAAATCGGGCGAACGGTCCTCACGGCGATGCTCAACCCAGAGGGCAAAATCGTCGGTGAGTTTTCGATCTCACGAATCGGCCAAGATGAGTTCTTTTTGTTCGGCTCGCAAGCCGCCGAGGTTCACCACCCACGCTGGTTCTTGGCTCACTTGCCCAAGGGGTCGCAGATTCGCTTTGAAACACTGTCTCTTTCGATGGTCGGTCTTACAGTTGCAGGACCACGCTCTAGGGACGTGTTGCAAAAGCTCACGAGCACATCGTTGGCGACCAAAGATTTTCCATTCATGAGTTTTAGTCGCGTAAATATCGGCAACGCCCCAGTCTGGCTATCACGCATGACATATACGGGCGATCTGGGATACGAAATCTGGATCGCTCCCGAGTATCAGCGCTATCTTTTCGATCTAATTTGGCAAGCAGGCCAAGAATTCGACATGCGCTTGTTTGGATATAGAGCCCTGATCACAATGCGTCTCGAAAAGAATTTCGGCACCTGGTTCAGAGAATATCGACCGATTTACACCCCCCTTGAAGCCGGCATGGAGCGGGCGATGAAGTTCGACCATGAATTCATTGGTCGCACCGCCGTCGAAGCGGAGATGAAGACCGGCCCAGCACGCAAACTAGTAATGTTCAAAGTCGATGTAGACCAAGATCGACCAGCCGACGTGATCGGTGACGAACCGGTCTTTCATGACGGCAAAGTTGTGGGTTGGATAACAAGCGGTGGCTACGCCCACTACAGCGCCGTTTCGCTGGCAATGGGTTATATTCCTGCCGAACTGGCCAAACCAGGCACCAGTGGTTTTGAAATTGAAATCATCGGCAAGATGAGACCTGCATCGCTGCAACTTGAACCAGTGCTCGACCCATCTGGGTCGCGCATGCGCGCCTAAATTAAAAAACTAGCTTTGCAGTTGCTTTAATTTCTCAACAGGTATGTGACAACGCATGAAGTGCCCCGGCTCGACCTCGTTCAGGTTCGGCTCTTCAGTTTCGCAAAGCGTTTCGTAGCCCGAGCCTGCCTTGCGCGGGCATCGCGGGTTCAACACGCAGCCGCTAGGTGGATTGCTCGGACTAGGCACGACCCCGGTCAACGGAATTCGCTTTCGCGTCGACCCGTCGATATTGGGCACCGAAGAGAGAAGCGCCTCGGTATATGGGTGAAACGGTCCGTTGAACACGCGTTGCGAGGTGCCAAACTCGACGACCCTGCCCAAATATAAAACCGCGATGCGATCTGAAATATAACGCACAACGCCAAGGTCATGCGAGATAAAGATGAAACTCGTCTGGTCTTTCTTTTGCAAGTCAACTAGAAGGTTCAAAATTGCGGCTTGCACCGAGACGTCAAGAGCCGAGGTGGGCTCATCACAGACAACCAACTGAGGCGCCCCAGCAAAGGCTCTTGCGATCGCAACGCGCTGTTTTAAGCCACCCGATAATTGAACCGGTCGCACACTGTGCAATGAAGCCTCTACACGCATTCCCGAAAGCAACTCGTGGGCCCGCGAGATCGCTGCGGTCAGACTGAACTTGCGAAGCCTCTCGACTGCGCGACTCACGATGCGAGTCACACTATGACGACGATTCAAGGCTTGATCGGGGTTCTGAAACACGATCTGCATCGCCCCGACGTCTTTTACGTCTCGCTGATTCAAAGCCTTTGCCAAACCCTTGCCGTCAAGTTTGATGATGCCGCCTTCTTCTGGCGGAGTCAGACCAAGCACAAGTTTGGCGATCGTTGTCTTTCCCGAACCAGACTCGCCCACTAGACCTAAAGTCTCTCCAACGCCCAAGTCGAGCGAGACGTCATTGATCACGCGGACCTTGTGGCCATCTTGGTTGAAGACCTTCGACAAATGGTTGACCTCGAGCAGAGTGTCGCCAATATGTGCCGAATGACTTGTCAACTGGGATGAATATTCGATCTGTTCAACGCTGCGCGGCATTGAACTTGCTTTGTCGGTGTGAAAGCAACGCGCGACATGCAAGCCATTTATTGTCACCATCTCGGGCAAAACTGTTCGACACTTTTCGTCAGCCAACGCACATCTGGCCGCAAAAACACAGCCATCAAAATGTGTGCCGAGCGCGGGTGGTGTGCCCGGAATCGTGTCAAGGCGATCGGTACTTTTGTGCAAGCCACCTCGGGGAATGCACCTCAACAACCCAACCGTGTATGGATGACTTGGCTTCGAAAACAACTCAGCTGTCGCCCCTTGCTCTACGAGTGCGCCGGCGTAAAGCACGCCAACGCGGTCGCACATATTGCGAATGACCCCAAGGTTGTGACTGATGAACAAAACTGCAGTGCCCGTATCTCTGCGCAATTGACGAACCAGGTCGAGAACTTCGGCCTCAACAGTCGCATCAAGCCCGGTCGTTGGCTCATCCATGACAAGCAAGCGCGGATTCGAAGCGAGCGCCATTGCAATAACCACGCGCTGAGCCATGCCACCCGACAATTGGTGGGCATAGCGGCGCAAGACTTTTGCAGGGTCGGCAATCTGCACCTTGACGAGAGCCTGCTCGGCCAGCATCATCGCATCAGAACTATTTGTTCCGTTTAGCTCGAATACTTCGGCGATCTGCTTGCCAATGCGAATTGTCGGGTTTAGAGCCGTTGAGGGGTTCTGGTAAACCATCGAGATTGCCGAGCGTCGCAATTGCGAGACTTCGTCGTCGTTGATGTCGACAATGTCTTTGCCCTCGAAAAGAATTGAACCCTTGGTAATTTTGCCGTTGCGAGGCAAATAGCGCATCGCCGCGAAAGCCGCGGTCGATTTGCCACATCCCGACTCGCCGACAAGTCCATAAGCCTCACCTGGGGCGATAGAAAATGAAACATCGCGCAAAACTTGACGGTCAATACCGCGCACCGTGTAGGCAACTTCAAGGTTGCGCAATTCGAGAGTCGGCGTTTGGCTCACAGTTCAAACACCTCGAGAAGGGCATCTGAGATCAAATTGATGCTCACTGCCACAGATGCGATCGCCAAAGACGGAAACAATGTTGGCCACCAGACGTTGGTGAAAATCAAAGACCAAGTGTCTGCGACCTGGGTGCCCCAGTCGGGTGACCCGGCTTCGAGACCCGCACCCAAAAACGACAACGTTGCGACCGCAAAAATCGCATATCCGAGCCGCACGGTAAATTCGACAATGAGTGTCGGCAACACGTTTGGCAATACTTCACGGAACAAAATGTGGGCGGTCCTTTCGGTGCGCAACTTGGCGGCCGCCACATATTCGAGCTCAGACTCACCCAACACCGCTGCACGAACCGTGCGGGCGACGTTTGGGGTAAAAATGAAACCGATGATCAAAATCGTGATGATCGACGATGATCTGCCAATTGCCGCAACTGCCAAAAGCGCGATGATGATCACCGGAATCGCAGATATCGCCTCAAGAATTCTCATCAAAATGAGGTCAAACTTTCCCTTCAGATAGCCAGCGGCCAGACCGAGCGAGGCGCCGACAAAGGCCCCAAGCAAAGTTGCCAAAAATGAAATAACGATGATTATTCGTGAGCCAACGATGACGCGCGAAAATACATCTCGTCCGTTGCTGTCGGTGCCGAACCAATATTTGAGCGACGGAGCCGAGTTGATCGCCTCATAATCCATGAAATCTTGGTCATATCTGGCGATCAGTTTTCCAAAAATTGCGCTGAAAATCCAGAAACCCAAAATCGAGACGCCCACAATAAAAGCCTTGTTCTTTTTGAGCACGACGATGCGCTCTTTGAAAACCGTCTGCTGGGCCTGCTTTGAGATATCTTCTGTCACTCTGCCACCTTTTGCCTAATGCGCGGGTTGAGAACCGCAAACAAAATGTCGGCCAACAACTGAAAAACAATTATCACGACACCGATCAAAAACACCGCGGTCTGCAACAACGCAAAGTCTCTGGCGATAACTGCATCTAGCAAAATGTTGCCAAAACCCGGGTAGTTGAAAACTCGTTCGATTGCAATCAACCCACCTGCCAAATACGGCACCTGTGTGGCAATCACGGCAATTGTCGGCAACAGTGCGTTGCGCAAGACGTGTCGAAAAACCGCGGTCTTTCGCGACAACCCTTTCAACACCGCCGTGCGCATATAGTCAGAATCAAGCGCCTCAATAACGCCCGCACGGGTGATGCGTGAGATGTAACCAAACAAAACGAACAACAAGGCAATTGATGGCAATATCAAGTGATAGACGCTGCTGACCAGATTCGGGTTTTCTTCATCGGGAAACGCAGAAACCGGAAAAGCGCGAATCGCAACACCAAAGACAAGAATCAAGACGACAGCCCAGACAAATTCAGGGATCACGGCCGCCGACAATCCGCCAACGGTGAGTGCGCGATCGACTTTCTTGCCACGATTCATTGCGGCTGCGATGCCACCCAAAATGCTTATCGGTGCGATCAGAATCAATGAGACCAATGCCAACTGTGCAGACTTGCTCGCAGCAGGGGCCAAAATTTCACCAACTGGCATTTCGTATTGAAATGATGTGCCCAGATCACCGGTCAAGACCCCACCAATCCAACGACCGTATTGCACCAAAATGGGCTTATCGAAACCCTTTTCTTTGTTCCAAATTTCAAAAGCCTCAGGCGATGCGTCACGCCCCAATACCTGTTTGGCGATGTCTCCGGGCATGATCGAGGTCATCAAGAACACGATGAGTGAGACGATTAGAAGGGTAAGTATCGAGAGCCCGATACGCCTCACGATGAACCTCAGCATAGAAATCTCAAGTTTAGCAACCTCGTGCGAATCGTCTTTTGTCAAAAAGAAAGACCGACCTAGTTGCCTAGGCCGGTCTTTCTTTTAATTTGAATTAGATATCAGATTCGCTGTTAAGCGTTTGATCCTGAAGTCCAGTTCGCACCCTGCTGGTTGAACTCAACACCCTTGACCTTGTTCGAAGTTACAGAAACGCGAGTTTCGTTGTAAACGATGATGATCGGTGTGAACTTGAGCGAGGCTTTTTGAATTGCCGAGCTCGCAGCCTTCTTCTTGGCAGGAGTAAGAGCAGATGTCCACAAGTCAATTGCAGCATCTAGTTCTGGTGCGTCGAGGTAGTGCGGGTTCCAGTCACCAGTTGATCTCCACTCACGCTTGAGATACTCGTCTGGGGTTGGACGACCAGCCCATTCGGCGATACCGAATTCGCTGGCGAGCCATTCACCCTTGTTGGCGACCTTCGAGCCCTTGACCGATGGATAGACCGAGTAGGCATACCAACGAGCGCCACCGCCGTCTGAACCATCGAGATCGACGGTCACGTCGATGCCAACTTCTTTGCACGAAGACTTGACAAATTGAGTGAACTTGTCGATGTCATCGCGCTTCCAGCTTTGAAGAGTGACTTTGAAACCGTTCGGCACACCTGCTTCTGCAAGCAAGGCCTTGGCACGAGCGATGTCTTTCTTGCGCTGCGGCACCGACTTGTCTGCGGTTGGGAACGAGTCCATAACCGAGTCGTTGGCGATCAAGGCATAGCCACCCAACACGCCCTTGATATAGGCGGTGCGGTCGAGGGTCAATGCAATCGCCTCACGCACGCGCTTGTCAGTCAATTGACCGATGTCGGCACGCATGTGCATATGCAAACCACCGCATGTTGGCACAAGTGTCTTGTAGAACTTGGCCTTTGGCAATGTGTCGGCCTCGTTGCCATACAGCAAGTGAATCGAGTCGAGTTTGCCGGTCTTCAATGCCGGAATGGCTGCGCTTTGCGAAACGTATTGAATCTGCTCCATTGTTTCAAACGATGGAATCTGGGCCTTGTCGAAATAATTCGGGTTGCGCTTGAACACGGTCTTTTCGTTGACCTTGTGCGAAACGAGAATCCATTTGCCCGAGCCGTTCATCTTCTTGATCCACGACTCGTCGCCCTTTTCACCGTTCTTCATGATCAACAAGCCGTAGTTCGAGCTCGAAACCGCAAACGGGAAGTTGGCGTTAGCTGATTTGAGATCAAAGCGAACCGTTGTTGCGTTGACCTTCACGCAAGCTGCGACGTCAGCGATTCGAGCAGCTGACTGCGACTTGTTTGCTTTGTCGAGGTGCGTATTGACTGTGTAGACAACATCGTCTGCAGACATTGCCGAACCATCATGGAATTTGACGTCATCACGTAGGTTGAACGTCCAAGTTGAACCGCCGTTCGAACCCTTCCAAGATTTTGCGACGCTTGGCTTGAGTTCGCCTGACGGAGCGACATCGCACAACCACGAGCCAACTGCATTGAGAATGCCCAATGAACCACCCTTGGTCATCCACGGACATGCCGGACCTTCTTGGGCTTGTGCGGCATATCTAAAGACTTTGCCTGCTGCCCCGACAGATGATCCACCGATCATTTGCGCGAACGGAACTGCTACACCGGTTGCCGCTGCTGCCTGAATGAAATGACGTCGCGACAAACCGTTTGTCGAAACTTCATTTGAAGTTTGCTCAATTGTTGACATTTTTCCCCTCGTTAAATGATTTTGGATATTGCTGTCAGTGATGAAATTATGAACACACGACCTCACCAAGTCGTCTTAACACTATATGCCATCTGCCACAAGACTCGCAAAACCCCAAAAGACAGGCCCTGGGCGAAATTTTGCCTAAAAATAGGGCTAGGCGCTGACTCGCTCGGAGGCCATTTTGGCCCCCACCTTGCCTATTCGGTCAATTCGCTTAAATAGGGCATCTCGGGCTTTTTGGGCCTCGTCGGTCAGATTGGTTAGGTGTTCAAGTTTCCAGTGGCGTAACACAACTGGCTGCAAAATCTGATCGTGATGAATTAACAAATCATAAATTCCGGCTCGAGCAATTTCGCGTGAGAGACGCTCGAAATCAGGTATGCCCGTGCCCGGCATGGCGAAGGTTCGCACGGCTCGTTCGATGCCAATGACCATGTTCGACGGATCAACTGCGATCGCAGCAGTTGCTAGATCTCGGTAGAACAAATAATGAAGATTCTCGTCGTTGCCGACTCGCGACATAATCGCCTCACCACACTCGTCGTTGATCATCTTGCCCGTGTTGCGATGCGCAATTCGGGTGGCGAGTTCTTGCATGCTCAAATAAGCAAGGGCCTCATATAGATCGAGTGGCGCTGGCACCTGACCACCACGCACCTGTTGCATGCGGCCGCGCTCTAAGGAGATGGGGTCGATTGCTCTGGTCACCGTGAGATAATCGCGAATGACAATTGAGTGTCGGCCCTCTTCGGCTGTCCAGTTGCGACCCCACTCGCCATAGACACCGTCATTTCCGAACAACTGATTGATGTCGCGAAAGTAGTAGGGCAAATTATCTTCGGTGAGCAAATTTACGAAAAGCGAGCCGCGCACGGCCTCTGAAATCTCATTGCTCGTTGAACCAAAATCTGAATCGCTTTCAGACCATGGTTTGCCTGGCTCAAAATCTTTGCCGCGACTAAAAGGCACCATTTCATGCGGAAACCATTCTTTGGCGACGCCCTGATGGCGATTCAACAGAGTTTCGGCGACTGGTTCAATTTCTTTAAGCAGTGCGCGCTCGTCCATGACTAAACACTAACTCGCAAGTTGGTCAACCAGTCGTTGCATGGGTATATGAAAGTCGTCAAGTAGCGCAAGGTTTGCCTTACGCATCTGTTCGTTTTCAAGCACAGAATTTGCTGGGCGCTTTGCCGGGCGCAACGGACGCAACTCAGAAGTTGCAATCGGGACTACTCGTTCTGGGTCTAGATCTGCTGCGCGCAAAACATCTTTGGCAAAACCAAACCAACTGGTCACTCCTTGGTTCGTGACGTGCCAAATTCCCGAACGCGACTCGACGGCAAAGCTAACTAGCACTGGCGCAACATCTTGGGTAAAAGTGGGCGAACCAATTTGATCGTCGACGAAGGTCAGCGTTGGGTTCGTTGCCGCCAAACGCAATATCGTCTTGACCATATTTTGGCCTTGCGCGCCACACACCCATGAGATGCGCACGATTGCATCTTGTTCGAGGTCGACACACCTCTCGCCTGCAAGCTTGCTCGCGCCATAGACAGACTGTGGGTTGGGTTGGTCGCTCTCAACATAGGGTGTGGGCTTTGTGCCATCAAAGACATAATCGGTGGATATATATATGACTCTTGCGCCAATTTGGCGGGCGACGTCGACGACGTTCTTCGTGCCATCTCTATTGACTGCCATTGCTTTGCTCGGGTCAGATTCGCAGGCGTCAACTGCCGTCCATGCTGCGGCGTGAATGATCGCATCTGGGGCCGCGCCACCGATCACATGTTCAACCTGCTTGCGATTGGTGATGTCTAAATCGGCGTGTGACGCGGCGATCACCTCGTGCCCAAAACGCTCTGCTGATGCCACCAAATCGGTGCCGAGTTGACCATTTGATCCGGTGATGAGAATCTTCACTACTTTTTGGCTTTCAGCGGCTCCCACCACCAGCGATTTTCGCGATACCAATTCACTGTGGCCTCGAGGGCCTCGTCGAGTGAGCGTGTTCGTTTCCAGCCCAGTTTGGAAATTTTGGTTATGTCTACTGAATAGCGACGGTCATGACCGAGGCGATCGGCCACATATTGCACGCTCGACTCGTCCTTGCCCAAAAGCGCGAGAAGTTTGTCGACCAAAACTCGATTGGCGGTTTCATTGCCTGCGCCGATGTTGTAGATCTGGCCTGGCTCGCCATGTTCGAGGGCAAGATGCACGCCCGAGCAATGATCGTCGACATAGATCCAATCGCGCTCGTTTAGCCCGTCACCATATAAAGGTATCTTTTTGCCGTCGAGCAGGTTTGTCGTGAACAAAGGAATCGCCTTTTCTGGATATTGAAAAGGACCAAAGTTGTTGGTGCAGCGTGTCACTACAACTGGGGTGCCATGAGTTGAAAAATATGAAAGCGCGATCAAATCACTGCCGGCTTTCGATGCCGAATATGGGCTTCGGGGCTCGAGTGGATCGCTTTCGCGCGAAGAACCGGTTTCGACCGAGCCATAAACCTCGTCAGTGCCAATGTGTAACACTCGCCCGATGTTCAGGCGTCGTGCGGCATCGATTACAACGTTTGTGCCAAAACAATTGGTCAAAATAAAGTCTTCGCTGCCCTCAATCGAGCGATCAACATGGCTCTCGGCAGCAAAATGCACAACCGCATCATGGCCAGCCATTGCCGACTCGACGTCGCCTGGTTGACAAATATTGCCTTTCACGAATTTGAACCGCGGACTGTCGTCGACATCTTTTAGTGTCGATAAGTTGCCCGCATATGTCAGTGCGTCATAGACGGTGACTTCGTGGTCGGTGTTGGCAAAAACCCAACGCACATAATTTGAGCCGATAAAACCGGCGCCGCCGGTAACGAATATTTTCATCTGACTTATGTGCGCATCGGCCAGAACGGGCGAACCTGATCTTTGATTGCGTCACGGGTGGGGTTAGCCAAATCACGCTCAGAGAGAATCGGCTTTTGCACGCCCCAATCGGCCGTGACTGCTTTGTCGTTATAAGCCAAACCAAGTTCGTCTTTTGGGTTGTAATAGCCATCGACCAAATATGTAATAGTCATATCGGTCAACGAAGCAAAACCATGCGCGACACCCGGCGGAATAAAAATGCCTCGATGGTCGTGAGTGCCATCTTTGCGCGCACCAATGTCGATGACTTGCGTTGCGCCATCAGTTGGAGAGCCGACGCGCAAGTCGTGCAACACCACGCGACACGATCCAAATGGCACATACCAATAATCGGCTTGATGCAAGTGATAGTGCAAACCAACGATGCAACCCGCCTGTCGATCGCCACGGTTGCCCTGCAACATTTCACGGCCAAGGGGAAACCATTCGCGGCGATAGGTCTCGATGAAGATGCCCCGCGAGTCGCCGTGCATCTGTGGCTCGACTATCTGCACGCCTTTGATCAGGGTCGATTCGGTGATCTTTGCCATTATTCAAGTTCGACTTTCGAATCGTCGCCGAGCATCAGGCGAAGTGCGCGAGGCTGTTGCATGCTACGAACCACTTCGACATCTCGTCCAATCAACGAGTCTGTGAGTTTTGATACGCCGACGATCGAACTGCCATCGAGCACGACCGAGTGCTCCATTTCTGACTTGACCACCCGACAATTTTTACCCAACGACGTATATGGGCCGATATAACTATCTTCGACGATCGCGTCCGGACCGATGACCACCGGACCACGAATGCGTGAATTGGAAATCTTCGCACCTTTGTCGACCGTGACCCGACCCTGAATCTGCGAGGCGGCATCGACAGTGCCATCGATTCGATGCGACATGGCATCGAGCACCAGCCGATTGCACTCGAGTAGAGGGTCTTTCTTGCCAGTGTCTATCCACCAACCTTTCAAAACTTTGTGACGCACCGAGAGTTTGTTGTCGACCAACCACTGAATCGCGTCGGTTATCTCGAGTTCACCACGTTGCGATGGCTTGATCGAGCGCACTGCTTTGTTTATCGACTTGTCAAAGAGATATACGCCGACCAAAGCCAGATCTGAAGGCGGATCTTTTGGTTTTTCAACCAAGCGTACGACGTGACCATTTTTGTCAACTTCGGCCACACCAAACTGTCGCGGGTCTTCAACGTGGCACAACAAGATCTGTGCCGAAGGTTTCTCGTTTGCACTGCTTGAACGGGCGCTTTCGAATTCGTTTACGAACTCTTCGAGACCTTGCTCGAGCATGTTGTCGCCCAGATACATGATGAAGTCGTCGTCACCCAAAAACTTGTCGGCGATCAAAACACAATGCGCCAAGCCAAGAGGCTCATCTTGGGGAATATATGTGACTTTGACGCCAAACTGGCTGCCGTCGCCAACTGCAGCCTTTATCTCTTCGCGAGTTGAACCAACGATTATTCCGATCTCACGAATGCCGGCGCGGGCCATGGCTTCGATTCCGTAAAACAAGATCGGCTTGTTGGCTATAGGCACGAGTTGTTTGGCGCTCGTGTGAGTTATTGGCCTTAGACGAGTGCCAGCGCCACCAGAGAGAATCAGGCCTTTCATCAGCACCTAAGCCTAGAGCGGCATTGCGAACTAGCGTGAACTGTCATGAATCAAGCCCGCAACGCTTTTTTGCACCCGTTTGCCAAGCCAACAAAAGACAACTTTATAAAACTCGTGCGCGGAAAAGGTGCTCTCGTTTGGGACGACAAAGGAAACGAACTCGTCGATGGTATGGCCAGTCTTTGGTATTGCGCTGTCGGTCATGGGCGAAAAGAAATTGCAGATGTCGTTGCCAAACAAATTGAAACCCTTGAGGCCTATTCGACATTTGACCCGTTTACCAGCGAGCCTGTAGAAAAATTGGCGGAAAAACTAGTTTCGATTTGTCCAATGCCAGAGGCTCGCGTGTTTTTTTGTGGCAGTGGGTCAGAGGCCGTAGATTCGGCGATGAAATTGGCGCGGCTCGCCCATGTTCAGGCGGGGCATCCCGAGCGCACTCTGATTATTTCGCGCATGCGCGGCTATCACGGCACTAACTACGGCGGCACGAGTGCGCAGGGTTTGCCCCTTAACAAAGTCGGTTACGGACCCCTAGTTCCAGATGTTGAGCAAGTTGCCAGCGACGATCTTGAGGCGCTTTCTGTGCTGATGGCTCAACGTGGCAACACAGTGGCAGCAATTCTCACAGAACCATTGCAAGGTGCCGGCGGTGTCTACCCGCCTTCTGCCGAATATCTAAAGGGCTTGCGTAAACTTTGCGACCAACACGGAGCATTTTTGATTTTTGACGAAGTGATAACAGGTTTCGCACGACTCGGCACATGGTTCGGTGCAAATTTTTACGGGGTCAACCCAGATTTGTTGTGCTTTGCCAAGGCGGTGACTTCTGGCTATCAACCCCTTGGCGGTGTTTTTGTTGGAGGCGCCGTTCGTCAAGGGCTCGAAGCCGACGCCGATTTCTTTTTACGTCACGGCTACACATATTCGGGGCATGCCTCGGCATGTGTGGCCGCGCTCGTCAATCTCGAAATCATCGAACGCGAAGGTCTGCGTGATCGCGCGACCGTTATTGGCAAGCGAATCGGTGACGCTCTAAAGGCACTCGCCCAAGACGGTGTCATTGATCATGCGCGTGGTGATGGCGCTGTTTGGGCCGCTGGTCTTCATGCGTCGCAAAACAATGTCAAGATCCGGGACCGAATGCTCGAATTGGGTGCGATCACTCGCGCAATCAATGCCGACACGAACACTTTTTGCCCGCCGCTTGTGATCACCGACGCACAACTTGACAAATTGCTCGACGCCTTTGCCACCGCCGCTTCGGGCAAATAAACGCCCAATTTAAACAATCGCGCGAACGCGCTCAAAACTATTTTTCGGGGTGGGTCAGAAGTTTCATCAGGCTGCTGGTGTCCCAGCGTGCGCCGCCCATTTCGACTACGCGGGCATAAAGTGCGTCAACGAGTTTTGTCATCGTTAGATCGGCGCCATTGTTGTTTGCCTCGTCGAAACAAATGCCGAGATCTTTGCGCATCCATTCAACTGCGAAGCCGAAATCATATTGATCGCGCACCATGGTTTTTGAGCGGTTTTCCATTTGCCACGATTGTGCTGCGCCCTTCGAGATGACTTCGACAACCTGATCGGCGTCAAGACCAGCCCGCACCGCAAAGTTAAGTGCCTCAGCCAAACCTGAGACAACGCCAGCAATACAAATTTGATTGACCATCTTGGTCAACTGCCCCGCACCAGCTTCGCCCATGCGTTGACACGCCTTTGCATAGGCGTCAAAGACAGGGCGCACACGATCAAATACTTTTTGATCGTCGCACCCACACATCACGGTTAGCGCACCGTTTTGCGCACCTGCCTGACCGCCCGACACTGGTGCG